>CAMAJQ010000263.1 GCA_945835865.1 uncultured Clostridia bacterium | reverse complement strand
GCGGGATTGGAATCCCCGTGGTGGGAAAAGCCTTTTCCCGTGAATACGGTGGTAAACGATTCTAGGCAAAAGTAAATTGCCTGCAACAGTCTCCAGGGAATCAGAAGGATATTAAGCAGGGTTCTTCCCACGGAATCGCCGGATTTTTCCCCGATCGGTTTTTCAATGTAATAGAGATTTCCTTCCGCGTCGTCGGAGGGCTTTTCGTAAGAGCGGTCGGACGAGGCTAAAAGTTCGGTCATCTCGTACGAGTCGACGTCGTACGAACAGAGGGAAGCCGGTGAAAACCGAACGAAATCTCCGTCCCCGTTTCGTCCGGCTCCTTTGGTGTCGAAAAGGATGACCCGATCGTTTGCGACCGAGTATTTCGCGTGACAGTCGGCACAGTCGCCATCCGTCAGCGTTGCGTAGTCGTTCGTCCGAAGGTCGAATTCCGCAAGATGGGAATTGTAGTAATTCTGTTTGACGCAGGTGCATATCTTCTGACCGTCGCGCGAAGGCGAACAACCGAGAAAGACGAGATCTCTCGCATGAATAAAACTCGTCTCGTTGTTTTTATTGTGATCGGGTATTTTCCCGATCATCGCGGACAGCTCGTTTACGGTGACGGAATAGAGGATTTTCTTTCCCTCGGCGTCGAAGGACAGGGAATTATAATAGGAGTTGTCCGTAAGTTTTTCCTGCTGTATTTCAGCGTAGGCGTCGCCGCGGAATCTTGCGCCGAAGCCTTGCGTTTTCCATTCGACGCTTTGCGCCGCACGAACCGCACGATCGAGATATTCGTCGTGAAAATCACAGGAATATTCTTCCGTTTTTCCATTTTCGTAAAGAAAGAGTTTCAGATTGTCGTTATAGAGAATTTTATCCATAAGTTACCTTTTAGAAGATTATCGGACGAGCACTGAGAGAAGCCAGACGATCGCGTAAACGACAGGCTGGTGAAGAACGTAGACGGCAAAAGAATAACCGCCGAGAAAACGGACCGGAAGAAAAACCTTTTTCCCGAGCAGGGGAAGGTGACTTCTTTTTTCCCGATAAAAACGTTTTCCGCAGAAAATTCCGAACAGATAGAAACCGACGTAGGGCAAAACGGGATAATAGTCGGCGGAATAAAACCCGGGAGATTTCATATTAAACACGGTCAGAAAAGGCGTCGGAGCAACGATCGTCCTGAAATATAAGCCGAGCGCGTACGCCCCGACGGCAAGAAAGGGAAGAGCCGCGACGGGTATTTTATTCAGAAGCGGACTTAAGAGCATACAGACGGCGAGAAGATGAAGAATACCGAACCAGATCGTCAGAGAAGTGTTGAGAATCCTTGAAGCCGCAAGACTGACCGCCGTGATCGCGAGAGATACGACGGCGAGAAAAAGTCCCTCTTTTATCCTATTTTTCGATAGGGTCGACAGCGCGCCCGAGACCGAAATGAATACCCCCGAGCACAGACAGATGGTCAGAGAACGGGAGACGTCCGAGCGATGGATCGTCCGGCAGAGGGAAGAAAAGCCTTCGAGGGCTGTCCCTGCAAAGGATGGGTAAAAGGCGATGCCGAAATCAAATAAGATATGATTGCATATCATGTAGAGAACGGCGAGCCCCTTAATAAAATCGAATTCGTGAATTCTTTTTTGAAAATCGACTCTGTGAAACATCGTTTCTGCCATTTCGTATAAATAAACTGATACCATTATAACCTAAAATCACCAAAGAAACAAGCAATTTTATGCCGTAACGGAGATTTGATATAAAAATGTATAACGTAATCCTGAAAAGAGGAGAGGAAAGGGAAATTCTGAAAGGGTTTCCGTGGGTTTACGCCAACGAAGTCAAAACGATCGAAGGAAAGGACGTTCAGGGAAGCGTAGCCGTCGTCCGTTCGGAAGAGGGAAGATTTATCGGGAAAGGTTTCATCAACCATCATTCCAAGATTCTCGTCCGTATTCTTTCGAGAAGCGACGAGGAGATCGACGAAGAATTTTTCCGTACGCGTATCCGCCTTGCAGACGAATACAGAAGAGAACTCGGATACGACGATAATTACCGGGCGATTTTCGGAGAATCCGATTTTCTGCCCGGTCTTATCGTGGATAAATACGGGGATTATCTTTCCGTACAGTTTCTCTGTCTCGGAATGGAGACGAGAAAGCAAACGATTCTGAGGCTCCTGATCGAACGGTTTCATCCGAAAGGGGTCTACGAGAGGAGCGACGTTCCCGTGCGGGAAAAAGAAGGACTCGAAAAATTCAAAGGCATCCTTTACGGTTCTTTCGATCCACGCGTCGTCATCACGGAAAACGGATTGAAAATGATCGTCGATCTCGAAAACGGGCAGAAGACGGGATATTTCCTTGACCAGAAAGAAAACAGGGATAATCTGAAGCATTACGTCAAAGGAAAAACCGTGCTCGATTGTTTCTGTAACGAGGGCGGATTCTCTCTCTGCGCGGCGAAATACGGAGCAAAGGAAACGACGGCCGTCGATATCAGCGAAAAGGCGATCGGA
>CAMAJQ010000262.1 GCA_945835865.1 uncultured Clostridia bacterium | reverse complement strand
GTAGAGCAACGTACACCGCAACCCGACCACGCAACCCTTACCGCCGTAACCGACGCGAAAGACACAAAGCCAAACACTCACAAGGGCGTTTCCGAGGACGATATAACCCGGATCACAAAAGCACGCAAAGTGGAAGTAACCAACGCGCCCGGTCTCGAATTCTGTATCCCCAATTACAGCGACAACATTCAGGGAGCGAAGGATTTCCTCAAATTCTTCTTCTCCGACAAGGCTTTGCAGATCTGGTTCGATACGACGCACGTCAGACAGTTCACCGAATTCGACGACGAGAGTCGCTCTTACAGCACGACGGGACTGAGCGAATTCTGCAAGGCACAACTCGAAGTGATGAACGTTTCCGTTCCCGTCGCAGAAGGTCGTCCTCACTCCTCGCACAGGATCTTTATCGCGGGCGGCGCTTCTCTGGTTCCCGGATTCGACAACGCGGGGTATGCCGCGTCGATGGTCAACTATCCGCCGAAATCCGATTCCCAGATCTGGACCTCCATCAAACAGAACTTTGAAAAGAACTGGGCAACCTATTGGAAGAACGCCGGTTTCGAAGTTCCCGAAACCTGATCCCTCAGGGATATAAAAATAAAATCAGGAGAGAAAATATGAAGTTTACGAGAAGAATTCTGTCGGGCTTATGCTCCCTCACGATGTTCGCCGCGGCGTTTACCGCGCTCGGCGTCGGAAAAGGGTACGTCGAAGTCGGTGCGGAAGCCCCGTCCTCGGGAATCATCGCCGATTTTACCGCGGAGGATACGACCGTCGAGATCGGCGAAACCCTCTGCACCTACGAGACGAACGTCGATACGGACGGAGACGGCAGCCCGGACGCGGCGACCGCTCTGAAATACGCGGACCCCTCTGCGTCCTGGAATTATCTGAAAGTCCGTTTTAACAATCCCGTCACACCGAAGGAGATCTATACCATCCGTTTCCGTTTCTACGTAAAAATCGCGATGGGCGCAAACACGAAACCCCTCATCATGTGGAAGTCCTTCACGGACGTCGACACCCATTGGATGGATAACGTCGGACAGGGCGAATGGACGGAAATCGAATTCACGAGAGAGGAAACCCTCAACCTGGTCGATCCTGCCGACGGCAAGATCAAAGGTCTCATCATCGGGCTTCATCCGGGTTCGGGAGTTCCCCTTTGCGCCGATCCCGTCTTCATGCTCGATTCCGCGTCTTACGATCCGATGGAAGTCCCCGTGACCATGGATAACGACAAGGCGAATACGGGCGTCGCGGAAACCGACATGGTCGTCACGTACGGAGAGACTCTTCCCGAACCGACTTCGCAGGTCTTCGGCAAAGTCGTTACCTGGTACGCCGACCCTGCGAGAACGGTACTCTTCGACTTTGAGAATACGAAAGCCGCAGTCGGCATCACCCTGTACGGAAAATACGAAAACATCGTCTCGACGAAAGGGGTCGTTTCCGAATGTACGAGAGGGGATACGAGATACCTCGAGATTCCTCTGGAAGAGTATTATAAAGAAGAAGGGGGCGGCGGAGCGAACGGCGTTCTCAAGGAAAGCTGCATTTCTTACGTCACCGACGTGGATACGGACGGCGACGGAGTGATCGACGCCGAATCGGCGATCAAAGTGAGCAACTGGACGCAGTGGCACGGTTTTGCACTTGAATTTGCAACGCCCGTCGACATGAGCAAGGTTTCCAAAGTGACCTTCCGCGTTTATTTCGACCTGAAGGGGATCCCCGCCGGCTCGATCTGGGAAGGACCCGCGAATTTCCAGAAGGGGATCAAATGGCTTGACCTCGTTCAGAACAAGTGGTGGAACGTCAGTTTCTCTTCGGAGGAAGAACTCGCGGAGTTTACGGGAGAAAGCGGATTGTTCGATCACTTCGGGTGGGTCATCGGCTTCATGCTCGAATCGGGGCAGACCATTCCCAAAGACGCATATATGCTCATCGATAAAATTACGTACGAATGGGATTGCACCGTCAATTTCGATTGCGATACGGCGAATTCCGGCGTAAATAATTTTGAAAAGACTTATATCAGCGGGAAGAAGATCTCTTCTTCGCCCAAAGCGACGCAGAAGGAAGGTTACGATGTCGAATGGTATCTCGACGCCGCAAGAACGATTCCTTACGACATCACGACGGAGATCCTGACGGACGATATCACGCTCTACGCAAAATACGTGGAAAAACAACTTACCGTAACCTTCCTTCACGACGAAGCCGTTTCCGGTATCGCTCAGCAGGAAGTTAAAGTGAAATACGGCGAAAAGGTTGCCGTTCCCGCCAACACCCTCGGCGATTACACCGTTACCTGGTACGAGGACGAAGCGTGCACCATCGTCTATAATTTCGATTCCGCCGTCACCGACGATATCACTCTTTACGCAAAATACGTGAAGAATGAGAAAAAGGGATGTAAATCCTCTCTCGCCGGCGGAACGGGCTTTGCGATCGCCGCAATCGTCGCCTCGGCATTCGGAATGGCGCTCCGCAAAAAGAA
>CAMAJQ010000261.1 GCA_945835865.1 uncultured Clostridia bacterium | reverse complement strand
GAAAGCATCAACTGAAGGCAACACCGAGGCGAGACGAGTGCAAACGTGACACCTTCAGGAAGGGAGTGATGTTCAGGACGCCACCGTCACATGTCCTAGATGGACAAGGATTTCGCCCATGAAAGACAGAGCAATGTGACATCCTCAACAGGGGGAAGTGGCGCCCGCGGGCGTCACCATCACCGAGACTTTCGCCCAAGATGGCCTCCATCACTCAAAAGGCCAGGACCCTAGGCCAAAGCAAGCAGCCACCGCCGTCTCCATCGCCCTCGTCTGCACCATGTTCTCCTTCGGCAGGACGTACGCATCCCTGCTCATCGGGCACGTCGTCCTCTGTTTCCCCTTCGTATACCTCTCCGTTCTTCCCAAACTCAAACAGCTGGACGGAAACCTTTACGAAGCGGCGCTCGACCTCGGCGCAAGCCCGACGAAAGCTCTGTTTTCCGTCATCCTGCCCGAGATCCTTCCGGGGATCTTCAGCGGCTTTATTCTCGCGATCACCCTCTCGCTCGACGATTACATCATCACCACTTTCACCCGCCCGCCGACGTTCGACACCATTTCCACTTACGTCTTCGACGCCTACGCCAAGGGAGGAAAAGGTTCTTCGGTGCCCGCGCTGAGAGCGCTGTCCGCCATCATCTTCGCCGTCATGCTCGTCGTCCTGCTCGTACAGAACGCCATGGCTTCCAGGAAAAAAGGAGAAAAAGCATGAAAAAGACCGTACATTTTCTTCTTGCGCTCGCGCTCGCTCTGACTTCGCTCGGCGGCTTCGCTTCCTGCGGAGAGAACGAAATCCTCTATCTGAACGTATACAACGCCGAGGAATATATTTCCGAATACGACGAAGAATGGGAGACCGTCGACGTCATCGGACTGTTCGAGGAATGGGCTTCCGAAAAATACGGAAAGAAGGTCGTCGTGAGATATTCGACTTTCGGCACCCTCGAAAACATGTACAACGAACTTCAGCTGACCAAGCGCAAATCGGGGAACGACTACGTGTATAATTACGACCTCGTATGCCCTTCCGACTACATGATCCAGCGCATGATCAACGAAAATATGCTCGAAAAATTCGACTACGACGTCGAAACGGGCAGATACGCCGTCCTCGACAATTACAACGAAAACGCCTCCGGCTTCATCACCGATCTTTTCGCTTCCAGCGAGGAGAACAACCACGTGACGGGAGAGACGGGCGTGTGGGCGGAATACGCCGTCTGTTATATGTGGGGGACGATGGGTTTCGTCTACAACCCCGCGATCATCGACGAAGAGGACGCGAAGCACTGGGATCTCCCCTGGAATCTCTACTATAAGAATCTCGGGACGATCAAGGACAGCCTCCGCGACACCTACGCCCTTTCCGTCGGCTACGTTTACCGCAACGAACTCGCCGTCATGCAGCAGTACCGGGACGACGGGCTCCTGACCCAGGAGGAATACAAAGCCGCCCTCATCAAAGTCTTCAACAACGTGAACACCCGCCTGTCGGAAGAATTTTCCGCGCTGGAAGTCTTCCGCGACGGCGCGAACGCCGAAGGGCTCAGGTTGCTTTGCGACCTGTTCGACGGAAAGCAGAACTCCCTCGGAAAAACCACCGTAGCCGCCGCGAGCGCCGACCTGAAAACGCTGAAAAAGAACGTCTACGGCTTCGAGGTGGACAGCGGACGGGCCGACATGGCGGCGGGCAAAATCGCCATCAACTTCGCCTGGTCGGGGGACGCCGCTTACACCCTCGATCTCGCCGAAGAGGACGGGACCGAACTGTGTTATTCCGTCCCCGAAGAGGGCAGCAACATCTGGTTCGACGCATGGGTCATGCCGAAAGGGGCGAACAAAGAACTCGCGCAGGATTTCGTCGATTTCCTTTCCTCGCCCGAAATGGCAATCTCCGGCATGGATTATATCGGTTACGTCAGCCCGATCGCGGGAGACGAAGTCTTCGAGCGGCTGAAGGACACCTACGACCTCACCGACGAGGAAGACGAAGATCACACCGTCCGCATCGATTACGGTTATTTCTTCGATAACCTCGGGGAAGATTACAGTCCGGTCGTCTACGCCTCGGAAGAGAGCATCGGCCGCCAGCTCACCGCACAGTATCCGCTGAAAGAGACGGTGGACCGCTGCGCCATCATGACCGCCCTGCCGAAAGACCAGCTGAAACTGCTGAACGATATGTGGAGCGACGTGAAAGTGGGGGACGTCCCCGTCTCCATTCTGATCGCCGTGCCCGTCATTCTCGGCTTGTGCGTTCTCGTCTTCGCCGCGATCGCCTTTGCCAGAAAGAAAGGTTACCGCTTCCGCCCCGACAAGAAACGGGTCGGCAAACTGATCTCGAGCGAGAGGATTCGCTGACGCTTACCGGAAGAAGGCGGCAAAACCGCCTTCTTCTCCTTTCGTACAAACGAAGGGCGTTTCCGGTTTCCTTTTCCGCAGATTTTTTCCGCGTCGGGAAGTATTCCGCTTTCCCGACGCGGTTTTTCTTTGCTGTTTGTCAAGCGTTTT
>CAMAJQ010000260.1 GCA_945835865.1 uncultured Clostridia bacterium | reverse complement strand
CACGGCGGTCGCGGTCTATTCCGATCTGAAGCGGACGGGGTATATTTCCACGTCGAACGAGATGCTCAACCGGTTTTTCGGGAACGTGATCTGGGGACAGAAGGATAATTTCCTGGATATCCCGACCGATTGTCCGCAGAGGGACGAAAGACTGGGGTGGACGGGTGACGCGCAGGTGTTCTGCCGCGCCGCCTGCTACAATTTCGATTGCGAAAAATTTTACGCCCGCTGGCTCAGAATGCTGAAATGCGAACAGGAGCGTTACGGGCACGTGCCGAACATCGTTCCCGACGTTTACGGTTGGGAAGGCTTTTCGGCGGCGTGGGCGGACGCGGCGACCGTCGTTCCGTGGGAAGTCTACCGCGCTTACGGAGACAAGGATTTTCTTCGGGAATATTTCCCCGTCATGAAGCGTCACGTCGACGGTATCGGCGAAAGGACGGAAGTTCCTTTCCTGTGGAAGACGGACGAGCAACTCGGGGACTGGCTCGGACTTGACGGTCCCCCCGGATCCCTCAAGGGCGCTTCCGATCCCGATCTCGTCGCCACAGCCTTTTACGCGCGGTCGACGGAACTCGTCATCCTCGCGGGGAGGGAACTCGGCGAGGATACGGCGGAGTACGAACGGCTTTACCGCGGGATCCGCAAAAAATTCAACGAGAAGTTCCCCGAGCCTCAGACCCAGACGGAATGCGTTCTCGCTCTCGTTTTCCGGCTGACGGACGAGAGAGAAAAGATTGCGGCGAGACTCGCCGCAAAGATCGGATCCTGCGGTCGGCATCTTGAAACGGGTTTCGTCGGAACGCCCTATCTCCTTTACGCCCTGAGCGAAAACGGCTACGTCGATCTCGCCTACGAATTGCTGCTGCGGGAGGAATATCCGTCCTGGCTGTATTCGGTGAGGTGCGGCGCGACGACCGTATGGGAACATTGGGACGGCAGGAACGAAAAAGGGGAATTCTGGTCGCCGGATATGAATTCTTTTAATCACTACGCCTACGGTTCCGCGGTCGATTGGATCTACGGGGTCGCCGCGGGGATCACTCCCGAGGAAGCGGGGTACGGAAAGATCAGGATCGCCCCGCGCCCGACGGATCGTCTCGATCGTCTCGACGTCTGCATGCGGACGAGAGTCGGAGAGGTGTCCGTTCAGTGGAGACGGGAAAACGGCGGGATCACTTACTTGATACGAACGCCTGCGGACAGCGTCGTCGTCATCGACGGAGAGACGACCGAACTTCCCGAAGGCGAGTATATATTCAAAAAAGGCAACGTCGCCGACCGCATTCTGTCCGTCGGGGCGGGAGCGGAGAATATCCGCGGCGGTGTCGCAATCAAAAAACAGGAGAGGATGAAATGAAGAAACAGTTTACAGGAAGAGCCGTCTCGGCAATTCTATTCCCGATCATGGCGGCGGCAGCCTGCCTTTCCCCCCTCGTCGCATGCAAGAAGGAGTCGCAAGACGATTCTTACGTCGTCGCGACGAGACACGCCGACGAGAGCGACAGCGTTTACGCTCTCAGTTTCCCCGACGCGATCGGAAAAGACGTGATGCCCGTCGGTTCTTACGCCGGTCCTCACTCGGAAGACCGCGTCTATAAGGGACAGGAACTGCCGAGCATGGTCAGCGAGCATTATTTCGATCTGTATAAGCAGATGGGACTCAATCTGTTCACCTCTACGCTCAATTCCAAAGACGGGAAGATCGAAGAATTCCTGACCCTTTGCGACGAGTACGATATGGGCGCGTTTATCACCTTCGACGATCTTTTCAATACGACCGCGGCGAATTACGTTACGACCATTTCGTTGGAAGACACTCTCTCCGAATTTGCGGAAAACCATAAGAGTCTGATCGGTTTCAATCTCCGTGACGAACCGACCAAATCGGAGATCGATATTCTGCAGAACACGACGGACGCGTTGGCGGAATCTTCCTATGCGGAAACCATGTATGCTTACGTCAACGCCCTTCCGGAATACGCGGGTTCCGACTATTATTGGGGACCGGGCAGCGCGGAGAGCTGGGAAACTTATCTGCGGGCGTACTGCGAACAACTTCAGCCGAAATTCCTTTCCTTCGATTTTTATCCCTGGCATATCGGAAGGGACGGTAAAGAAGCGTATAATTCCGGATATATCAAGGCGCTTTCCGTCTCGAGAAAAGTTGCCAACGATTTCAAAATCCCCGTCTGGTCGTGCAAACAGGCAGGTTCGATTTTCGAGACCGCGGATTATCCGATGAGTGTGCAGAAAATCCTTCCCAACGAGGATAAATTCCGCTGGCAGATGTCCATCGATCTCGCGTACGGGGTGAAGGGTTTTACTTATTTCCTTCTCTGCGGCGACGCCCTCGGTTACGACGAAAACATCTGGGAAGAGGGGATCGATCAGTATTTCGGTCTGTTCAACGCTTATACGGGGGAACCCAACGTCTGGTTCTACTATGCGGAAGAGTTTAAAAAACATCTGACGCAGATCGAAAAAGTCCTGATGAATTCCTGTCACGACGGCGTCATCAC
>CAMAJQ010000259.1 GCA_945835865.1 uncultured Clostridia bacterium | reverse complement strand
GGAAGATGCGACGTTTTCTGCGGGCGCGCGGGGAAAGGGATCGAACCCGTAAACCTTCGCGACCGGATGAACCGTCCGTCGTTTTGCGCTTCCTCTCCGACCGAAAGGTCATCAATTCGGGGCTTTTGGTCCGCTTTTACACGGTACGTTCCTATTATAATAAATTTTTTTGAGTTTGTCAACCCGTTTTTATTGCGCGAAAGAAAAAAAAGATGTATAATGGATAGGATAAAATTTTTCGGAGGTCATTATGCCTTTAGTCAACACGAAAAAAATGTTTGAAAAAGCGTATGCGGGCGGCTACGCCATCGGCGCGTTCAACGTCAACAACATGGAAACCATTCAGGGTATCGTCAACGCGGGAAAAGCGCAGAACGCTCCCCTCATCCTTCAGGTTTCCTCCGGCGCGAGGAAATATGCCAATCCCATTTATCTGAAACACCTCGTTCTTGCGGCGGAAGAGGACACCGGGCTTCCCATCGTTCTTCACCTCGACCACGGCGACAGTTTCGAACTGTGCAAAAACTGTATCGACAACGGTTTCACTTCCGTCATGATCGACGCTTCCAAATACCCCTTTGAAAAAAACGTGGAGATCACGAAAGAGGTCGTCGCTTACGCGCACGACAGAAACGTCACCGTGGAAGCCGAACTCGGCAAACTCGCCGGTATCGAGGACGACGTTAAAGTCAAGAGCGACGACGCGATGTTCACCGATCCCGACGAAGTGTACGAGTTTGCCACCAGAACGGGGATCGACTCTCTCGCCATTGCCATCGGCACTTCGCACGGCGCCTATAAATTCAAACCCGGTCAGAAACCCCAACTCCGTTTCGATATTCTCGAAGAAGTTGCGAGGAGACTTCCCGATTTCCCCATCGTTCTCCACGGCGCGTCTTCCGTTCCGCAGGAATTCGTGAAGATCGTCAACGAAAACGGTGGAAAAATGCCGGACGCAATCGGAATTCCCGAAGAAATGCTCCGGAAAGCCGCAACCATGGCAGTGTGCAAAATCAATATCGATTCCGACCTGAGAATGGCATGCACGGCGGCGATCCGCCAACATCTGGTCGAACACCCCGACCACTTCGATCCGAGACAGTACCTCGGCGACGCGAGAACCAACGTTCAGAAGATCGTCGAGCATAAACTCGTCGACGTACTCGGCTGCGCAGGAAAAGCGGACGAGTGCAGATAATCCGCATACGGCTTTTAAGGACCGTCGCGTGCCATCGTCAAAGGGCGCAGCGGCGGTCCTTTTCTTCCCTCCCCGACTTCGGGACACCCGTTTGAATATGAATCATCAGGCGAAAATCCTGACGAAGGGTAATCTCTGGAAAAACGTTCTGCTTTTCAGTCTGCCCCTCGTCGCCTCTAACCTTTTACAGGTTCTTTTTAATATGTCCGACATTGCGATCGTCGGAAAATTCGCCGAAAACGGCGACGTCGCGCTCGGTTCCGTCGGTTCGACGGCAACCGTGGTGACCCTCTTCACCGGATTCCTGATCGGAATCGGCGGAGGCATCAACGTCGTCGTCGCGACGGCGTTCGGATCGGGAGACCGCGCAGGGTTGGAGAAATCGGTACACACGGCGGCGATCCTCGCCCCCGCGATCGGTCTTCTTCTCACAGCGATCGGCATGCTCGGCGTCAGACCCCTCCTCGAAGCGCTCGACACCAAGGCGGAACTCATCGACGGCGCCGAACTCTATCTCCGCATTTATTACGTCGGAATGCCTGCCGTCGCCGTTTTCAATTTCGGCAACGGCGTGTATTCCGCCGTCGGCAACACCAGAAAGCCGCTCGTCATTCTCTCCCTGTCCGGTGCGGTCAATATCGCGCTCAATCTCTTCTTCGTCGTCGTCTGCAAATTCGACGTCGGCGGCGTAGCCCTTGCGAGCGTGCTGTCGCAATATCTCTCCGCTTTGCTCGTGCTCCTTTCTCTCTTCCGCAGCGACGAGTCCTTCTCTCTCCGTTTATCCGGAATGAAACTCAGCGGAGACAAGGCGAAAAAAATACTCGTCCTCGGCGTACCCGCAGGGCTCCAGAATATCGTATTTGCCATCGCAAACCTCTTTATTCAGAAAGCCGTCAATTCTTTCGACCCCGTAACGGTGGAAGGGATTGTCGCCGCACAGAACGCTGACCCTCTCGTCTACGACGTGCTCGCCGCTTTCTATATGGCTTGCTCGAGTTTTATCGGGCAGAGTTTCGGACAGAAAGACAAAAAGACCGTACTGCAAAGTTACTTTATCTGTCAGGTGTATTCTTTTGCCCTCGGCGCAATGCTCGGTCTTTCCCTCGCCTTCTTTTCCCGCTCCTTCCTCTTTCTTTTCACCTCTTCGGAGGCAGTCGTTCAGGCGGGAACGTACCGGCTGAAAATCATGGGCGTTTCCTATATGGTCTCCTCTCTGATGGACTGCGTCATCGCCGCTTCCCGCGGGTTGGGCAAAACGCTGATCCCGACGGTCTTCGTCATTCTCGGCTCCTGCGTCTTCCGCATCGTCTGGGTCCTCACCGTCTTCC
>CAMAJQ010000258.1 GCA_945835865.1 uncultured Clostridia bacterium | reverse complement strand
TTTATTTAAGTTATATGACGGTCGTCTTTCTCCTTCTGTACGCGGGGCTTTCCGCATGGAAAGAAAAAGCCCGAAAGTTCTGCTATAAGTTCGTGATCGGCTCATTCGTAGCGCTGCTTCTGTCTGCGATCGTCTATCTTCCCGTCGCCGTACAATATCTTTCTTCGGCGCGGACGGGATCGGTGCTTGCAAATCTGAAGAACAGCGGGATCATCACGTCGTATACGACCGCTCTTCCGACCGTCTTTTGCCTGACGGCGGTGCTTCCTTTCTTTTTCGGGAGAAACCGTTCGGCGTTTTCTTCTTTTTACTCGATCCTGCTCGTGCTGACCGCGATCCCGCTCATTCTCGAACCGATCAACAAGATGTGGCATACGGGCAGTTATATGGCGTTCCCTTCCCGCTACGCTTTCATCACCATTTTCCTGGGATTGACCGTCGCGGGGGAAAACGTCCTTTCCTCCCGCCGGCTTGAAAAAAAAGAAGAGAAAACGGCGGGAAAGGCGGATTGTCTCCCTTGGTTGCTCGTCGGCGGAGCGGTTCTCGTTCTGGCATGTTGCGTGGTCGGATATCAGGAAAAGTATTTTCTCGCTCATTCTTCCACACTGACGAAATACGTTTCTTCTCTTTGGGGAAACGAAGCGTCCTTCAACGGGCTCGTGACCGTTTACGCGGTCGTTCTGCTCTTTGCCGTTGCCGTCAGGGTCCTTTATGCTTGCGGACTTCTGAAAAACGTTTTCCTCGGGCTGACTCTCGTCGTTCTTGCGTTCGGAGAAAGTTCTTTTTCGTCGCGCGTATATCTCTCTTCCGCCGCTCACGATACGGCGAAGTATCAATCGCAGATGGCGCTCGCCGACCGGATCGAAGACGGGGAATTTTATCGGGTGGGGCTTCCGTATAAGACGATGGACGTGAATACCGTCGGCGCGATGGGATATAACAGTTTAGGGCATTATACTTCGTTGACGAGCGGCGATTATATGGACGGGATGAAGAGCCTCGGGTATTCTTCCTATTGGATGGAAGTTGGGCAGTACGGCGGTACGGCTTTTTCGGACGCTTTGTTCTGTCAGAAATACGTCATCCGCAACGGTTCCTCTTCTTCCGCGATCTATTCGTCGGCAACCTTTCATATTACGGAAAACGAGTTCTGCTTGCCTCTCGGAATCGTCGTTCCGGACGGCAACTTGCCTTCGACGCTGTCGGGGGAGAGAACGGAAAGGACGGAATCGGTCTGGCGAGCGATCGGCGGAACGGGAGATCTCATCACCGTCTTTCCCTTCGGGGACGCCGCCGTGTCCGGCATGGAGGCGAAGTGTGAAGACGGTGTTTATACCTTTTCGGACTTCACTTCGTCGAAAGGGAAAATTGTCTACCACGTCTACGTGGAAGGCAGACAGCGCCTCTATTTCGATTGTTTCGATCTCTATTCCACCGCCCTGCGCCAGCACGTCAACGATTCTTTTGCCGTAAAAGTCAACGGGTCGACAATCTCGTCGTCTTATCCGACGCAGAAACAGAACGGGTTTCTGTTTCTCGGGGAATTTGAAAACCGGACCGTAGACGTGGAAATTACCCTTCTAAAAGAGTTTTACGGCAGTTCGTTCGCCGTGTTCGGCGAAGACGTTCAGAAGTTGAAAAACTTCGTTGAAGAGGTTATTTCGGCACATTGTTCGGTTGACGGCAATCGGATTTCGGGGAAGGTCACGGCGAAGAGCGGAGAGTATCTTCTTCTTTCTCTTCCCTTCGATACGGGATATACCGCCCGCGTAAACGGGAAAAAGGTCGGAACGGAAAAGGTTCTCGGAGACCTGATTGCGATTCCTCTTGCGGAAGGAGAAAACGAAATCGGTCTGACGTTCGTTCCGTCCGGATTTGCGGCAGGCGCGGCGATTTCTCTCTGCGGAGTACTTTTGCTTGCTTTTTTAGTTGCATTCGGAGAAAAAAAGTTGTATAATAGAAACAGAAGAACGGATAAAGCGGAAGAGTGTTGCCGTATCCTATGCATGTTTGCAGGGATCGCGGTTTTCGCTCTGCTGTACGTTTTCCCGATGGCGGTTTCTCTATTTTCCGTCTGACGTCGGGAACGTCGGTATCCGTTTCCTTTTCCGGAGAAATACGGGCGTGTTCCGGATTCGACTGGGCGGAAAGGGGAGGGCGTAAGCATACCGTAGCGCCGTGCTACGCAAAAAACGGCAAACTAAATTTATCTGCAGACAATCAGAGTCTTGCTTTCGCTGCTTAATTAGCGGCGGTGTCGCCCGCGGGTTTTCCCGTCGGTCCGCGCGTGCGGCATCATTTCAGACGGGCTACGGTCCGGACGTTTTCGTTGCGGCGTCCGAACGGCATTCAGTAACGTACGGAAGGAATTGTCGGCTTGCAGATTGTTCTTTCAGGAGATAAAAAGTTCAAGCTAAGTATGTAGAAATCCCTTCGATTTTCGTTCAACACAGGAGTTCGACTCTCCTCACGTCCACCATCTTTGTTGTACGAAAAAGCTACAACAGACAAAAAGCACAAGATATT
>CAMAJQ010000257.1 GCA_945835865.1 uncultured Clostridia bacterium | reverse complement strand
TGCCTTGGTAGCTCAGTCGGTAGAGCAAGGGACTGAAAATCCCTCTGTCGGTGGTTCGATTCCGCCCTAAGGCACCATTTTTTTGATTTTAACTGCTGGTGTAGCTCAACTGGCAGAGCAGCTGATTTGTAATCAGCAGGTTGTGGGTTCGATTCCAATCGCCAGCTCCAATAATACGGACAGGTTCCCGAGCGGCCAAAGGGAACAGACTGTAAATCTGTCGTCACCTGACTTCGGTGGTCCGAATCCACCCCTGTCCACCAAATATACCCGACGGTTAAACGTCGGGTATATTTTTGCGTTGACACGGGGTGGTGAGGACCACCGACCGGTGGTCCGTTTCAAGGGATAACGCACGCCGGGGACGAGTCCGTCGGAACGGCTGCCTTAACGAGTGTGTTCCCGTTGCCCGTCGCCGGGAGGCCGCCCCTTCCTTCTCTCGCCCATCTTCCGAACGGAAACCGCGGGGGCAAAATAACGAAAATGCGGCGTCGCCCGGAAGGGACAACGCCGCGTATCGGTTCTTTAACGGAGATTTTTACACTCCTCGGCACCTTGATGCGAAAAGCGTCTCCAAACGAAAAACCATTAACGATCAAAGAGTTCGGTGAACAGTCTTGCAGCAAACGCGCCGAGGTCGGTATCTTCCGCAGCGGTTCCGCCGCTCACGCCGACACCGCCGACGATCTGTCCGTTCAGGATCAACGGTTCGCCGCCGCCGAGATAGATCAATTGGTCGACCGTCTGCAAGCCGTAAAGAGATTTTCCTTTTTCCACTTCTTCCGCAAGTTTCGCCGTGCTCATTTTTACCGCAACCGAAGTGTAGGCTTTTTTCGCCGCCACTTCGTAACTGACGAGAAACGCCCCGTCCATCACTTCGACGGAGACCGGTCTCCCTTGCGAATTGGCGACCGCAACGACGATCTTCATTCCCTTTTCCGCCGCAAATTTGCGGATTCCTTCGCTCAGCAGTTTCGCCTGTTCCAACGTGACGTCCTTTCCCATAGCCTCACCGACTCCTTTCCCGCACGATCGCGCGATTTTTTCCACGGCGTTCTGCGTAAAGCAAGCCGCGGACGAGGGTTCTTTTTCATCCTTCGGAGAAAAACCGCAAGCCGTTTCCCCCTTGCCGCCGTAGAGGGCTTCCGTATAGCGCGCCGCGGCGTAGAGATAATCGGAAAGACGGTTGATATAAGCGCGGGCGTCCGCATGGACGGGATATCTCTTCGCGGTCACGGCAAGCGTTCTTTCCGCTCTGCGGCAGACCGTCCTCGCCACGTCGAGACGGGCGGAAATCTCACAACCTCCGGGCAGAGCAAAACCCCTTTCTCTGCCGGACGAAGATTCCGTTTTATCGATTTCCTCTTCCAGAAAAGCAATCTCTTCTTCCGGGACTTCGTACGCTTTCTCGTTGGGGTAGGCGATGCCGGACATCAGCCCGACGAGCGTTTTCTGAATCCGGACGAGAGAACCCGACAGTTTTTCGCACGGGCTCGCCGCACGGCAAAGCCCGAGATGCGCCGACAGTTCGTCGAGCGTACCCAGAGATTCAAACCGTTCGTCCGCTTTTGAAATTTTCATAGGGGAGGAAAGAGTGGAAAATCCGCCGTCTCCCCCTTTGGTATAGAGTTTCATATCCGATCCTTCCGGCAACCGCATAGGTTTCCTTTTCTATTATACCCCATCCGGAGCCCGTTGTCAACGGAAAAAGACTTTTTTTGCTTCCGGTCTGCAAAAAAAAGCCCGGCGCACCAAAGGTGCGGCAGGCTTTTACATCAAAACTTTCCGACGGTAATATTCTCAGACGGAAGCGGTCTGAGGATTCTTTTCGGCGTCGAGCGCGAGATAGAAGTTCGCGCGGGCCATCGCGTGATAGGGGATCACGAAGAAAACGCCGATGCCGAAGCAGATCGCGCCGACGATATACCAGCCGATGAAAGAGAGATCAAGGCAGAAAAGCTGTCCTTTATGTCCTTTCATCATCGCCTGACTTTCGTCAAGACAGACTTTCCAATCCTTCCCCGGTTCTTTTTGCTGCAGATAAGTCGCCATTCCGTAAGCGTAGAACTTGACGATGCCGGGAATCACAAAAAGAAGAGACCATAACGCGGTAAACAGACCTTTCAGAAAACCGAGCAGGAAGACCTGACCGAAATTTTCCTTAAAGCCGACGATCAGATCGCCGAAATCGACTTCCTGTTCCGTCACGGCGCGCTTGACCGTAATGCGGACCAAAGCGTAATCTATTGCGCCGGCAAGCAGAATCGGTCCGACGTAAATAGCGGCCGATGCGCCCGACACAACGGAAAGAATGAGCCCGACGAGAAGCATCATAAGCCACGGCGTTTTAAAAATACCGCCGCCGAGTTGTTTGCGTGCGTTGGCGCGCAATTCCGAATTAAAAACCATAAACCCTCCGACGCGCCTGACAGCGCGTGATTTTATTTTCCCGCAACCTTTGCCGCGGAAACCTCTTTCATTATACTCTAAAATCCGACAAAATGCAACCGTTTGCACAAAAAAACC
>CAMAJQ010000256.1 GCA_945835865.1 uncultured Clostridia bacterium | reverse complement strand
CCCAGCGGCGGAGCAAGAAGAGCGAGTACGCCCCACGCGGAAGATATCGACGAGCGGCACCCCGTCCCTTCGGCGGGTTCGGGTTCTTCCGTCTTCACGTTCACGACGACGCAGAGTTCCTCTCCGTACTGATTGCGGATATAGAAGTTACGGCTTCCGTCGGGAAATTTCCGGAGAAATTCTTTTTTGATGACGACTTCGTTCGCGTCGGCGTCGACTACGTAATCGTCTTCGGTGATTCTGGAACCGATGACTTCGAATTCGTATCTGCCGACCCCGATGGAAAAAGATACGTCTTCGGGCGCGGCCTTATTGAAGGAGACGCGGTTGCTCCCGTTGATTTTCAGATCGGGATAATTGGCGGGGTCGTACAGTTCGTCGAGATTTTCCACCCGAACGTTATCGACTGAAAAATTCGTCCAGTTTGTGGAAGAAAACGACATATAGCCCGCCGTTTCGGTATCGTCGATGGAAACAAGAGTCCGCCATTGCGTATCGTCGTCCGCCCAAAGTTTGTATTCGAGGGTAACCGTTCTGTCTTTCGCCGTAATGCGCACGGAAAGCGGGGCGTCGACGGGAGCGTTCACCGTTGCGACGGCGGAACCGTCGAAAGCGGGAATCTGCCAGCCCGTCACCGTAAATTCCGAACGGGCGGGGTCCTCCGTTTTTCTCCTCGTCATCAGAAGAGTCTGCACGGAAGACGCGGCAAAACTGCTGTTGAGAGATCCCTTGCGGAAAGAAAAACCGATCCACGGCGCGGCGGGAGTATAAATGCGTACCCCGTCGCTCTCCGTGTACGTCGCTTCATTCTGAAAACTCATGAGATCGAAAGAGAATCTCCAATCGCCATAGGAATACTTCGGACCGAAAGAAGATCCGTCGCCCGTGCGGTCGAATTTCATCACGCCGTCTTCGAATTTCACGCCTGATTCCGCCGTATAACGCGGCTGATCCTTCGCCTCTTCGGGAACGAGGTCGTTCGACAACCGAACGGCGCCGTCTGTCGAAACGTTCCATTTCCCGACGTCCGGCATACCTCCGTCGAAATCGGCAGTCATCGTCCTGCCCGCATATTCGGCGTAAGAGTACGCGTTAATCTTCAGATCGTCGATATAGAAACTCGTCGGATTCTCCGTGAAATTACCGATGGACAGATATCCCGCAACGTCTTCAAGCCCGATCTCCGCCGTGACGGAACTTCCTCCGACAGACGCGCGGAAAAGAAATCCGCCGGGCGCTTTTTCCACGGCGAAGCAGATTTCCCGCGCTTTCTCAGCGACAAGTTGTTCCGCCGTTTTGCTCGCGGCAAGTTCTCCTCCGACGTAAATTTCAATCTGCGTTTTACCCTCTTTCAGAGCGAATCCCGCCGTCACTCCCCTTCCGGTGTCGTAACGACCGACCTGACTTCCGCCGAAAAACGCACCGATGAGATTTCCCTGAGAAAGCGCGGGCAGACAAACCGTGAAAGAGACGTCGAGGAGAGTCCCTCCGACGTTTCCGTCGGGCGAGATCTCTTTTCTCAGTCCGATCAGGTCGTTGGCGTCCGCGTCCGTAAAGGAGACGTCCGATATTTCGGAAAAACCGACGGATTTCGCGCTGAGCCCGTAAGCGCAAAGACCTTCGGACAAAGTCCGATCTTCGAAGTCGGCTTCGGCAATGACCGATTTTATTTCCGTTCCCGTAGAGGAGATTTTGGAAAACCTCACGTTGTCGAGAGTGACGCTTCCGCCTTCGTTGACGCCAACGTCCTCGACGTTGATGCCGACGTAACCGTCTCCGATGCGGAATTGAGAGGAGAAACCGCCGGCGATCGCCTGCGCAACGCCGTTTGCCGTCACGCGGAACTTCCGCACGTCCTCCCCTTCGAAATTGTATAGACCGTCTTCGCGGACGGGCAGAAGACGGACGTCGATCGCCGTCTGCTCACCCGTCGCGTCCGAACGGAAGATTTGTCTGACACGATACGCTTTTTCGGATAAATCGACGCTTCCCGCAGGCGATTTCCGCCATTCGCCGTCGATATATTCCTCCGCGAATTTTGCGTCCCCTCCCGCGCTCTCGAAAGTGAACGTACGGGAAGACGGACCGGCATAATAACCGAAAGTGTTCGCGTAGGCGTAGTTGCATTCCCACGCCGAGGAGTCCGAAAAAGTAACCCCCTGCAGGACGCCGAAATGAACGGTTGAGGAGGAGACGCCCGAAACGTCGAATTCCGCCATCAGATCCTCATCCGCCGCAAACGTAACGGGAGAGATCGTGGCGACGGCGTTTACGTTATTGCCCGCCGTCTCGTAACCGGAGAGACAAAGGGCAACGCCGCTTCCTCCGCGGTAAGTGATCCCGTTGCCCGTTACCGCCCAGTCTCCTCCCGTCAGGGTAGTCGACGTGACGGCGTCGTCAACGATAACTTTTTTATCGCTCGCGGCAAACGCGGAAAAGTTTCCGTTGGAAACGAAAAGAAAGATTCCGGCAGCGAGAAGCGCCGCGCCCGTTTTCAGGATATGGTTTCTCATCTTTTTTCCTCCGTTTT
>CAMAJQ010000255.1 GCA_945835865.1 uncultured Clostridia bacterium | reverse complement strand
AAACTGTTCTTCCTGCAACGTGATCGGAACGCCGTCCTTTTCCAGAACCACGCTCCTGACTTTCGCATGGTTGAAATCTGCCGGGAAAAACACGTCTTCGCCCGAAGGGATCACGGAATTTCTGTCCGTTTCGGTCAGGGAAGGTTGCCCCACTCTCAGATCGGCGGAAAAGTCGGCGTCTTTCTCAAAGCCGAACACGAGCGAAACGCCTTGTCCGTAAAACGATTTTTTCACGGAGGACTTATATATGTATTTGCCGTTGTAATAAAACTCCGTTCCGGATTCGGTGAGGAGAAATCCGAAATGCTGATATCCGACGGGGTTGTCGTCGCCCGGGTCAGACCAGTAACCGTACCCCTGAACGTTGACGCCTCCCCAATATTCCTGAATATAATACCAATCGCCTGCGTTGCCGTTCGCGTCGGCAAAAATAACGGAGATCCTCACGTTCAGGCAGGAAAGATCGATATACAGATCGATCCGATCCCCGGTAACGGGCTTTTCGAAAATAAATCCGTCGCCCGTCTTGTTTGCGGTAACGCTGACGCCCCCGTCGTCTTTCGGGGAAAGGACGACGGCGCTTCCTTTGATCGGAAGAAAACCGTTACAGGCGGTTTCGGGGTCGTTTTCCGCTGAAACCGACGGCGCGCTCACGGCGAATAACGCCGTCAGCAAGGATAAAATCACCAATATCAATATTTTCTTCATCTTTTCACCGTTTGATCGACAGGCTCGGTTTTATCGTTGCGGATATCGTGTGATCTCCGCAGGGGAGAAGTTCCCCGTCGAAGGGTTTTCCGTTTATTTCGACGTTTTCCGCGTCCGTGAATTTCAAGCGCGCTTTGCAGGCGTAGGGGACGGAAAGGCGCATGGAGACGAGATCCCCTTTCTTTTCCCATCTGACGGAAATTTTGCCGAAACCGGTTTGCTTTTCCGCTTCGGCGCAGGTGATTCCGCCGGACACGTAGGGGTTGACGTCCGCAATGCGCGTCACGCCGAATTCGTTCAGGTTAAGACCTGCAACGTCGGTATAAAACCATTCGCACACGCTTCCGAGCATGGGATGATTGTGAGAGACCCCGTATCCCGTCTGCGGACAGCCGTCCCGCAGCAGATAAGAAGGGCCGTCTCTTTCCTCGAAGCCTTCCCACAGGGTGGTCGCTCCTCTTTCGAGCATATAGCCGTAACCCGGATACGTCCTGCCCGTAATGATTTTTTCCAACACGTCTCTCCGGTTATAATCCGACAGGATCCTGAACATGAGAGGAGTGCTGAAAATACCCGTTTCCAGATGGTAATCCAGGTCCTTTTCAATGTGTTCAATCGCTTGATTCAGACATCTATGGCTCTCTTCTCCGTCCAGCAGACCGAGATCCAGACCGAAGAATGCGGCTCCTTTGCCGCCCTTGCAGAAGAGATGCGTTTCCGGATCGTAATATTTTCCGAGGAAGGCTTTTTCTTCTCTCGCCTGCAGCGCGGTGAGCCACGGAAGTTCGCGCGTTCTGCCCAGTATTTCCGTTATTTCGATGACCCGTTTTAAAGACAGAAGGAAGAAATACGTGTTTGCAAAAGGAATGTCCAGGTCGATCAGAACGGGATTGAACCAGTCCCCGATGCACCATCCTTTTTCTTCGCGGACGATAATTCCGTCTCCGTCGTGACGAGTGTCGAGATATTTGATCCAGTTCAGCATGCCGTCGTAGCCTTTTTCCAGGACGGAGACGTCGCCGTAAAACTTATAGTATTGATAGGGTATGATGATGCAGCCGCTGCCGAACCCCGGACCTCCTCCTCCGGCGGCGAAAGGAGCCGTGTGCGGCATAAATCCCGTTATGCTCTGGGCGTCCCGCACGTCCTTTATCCATTTTTTATAGGAGAGCCTCATATCGAACGCATACATGGCGGAACGCATCGCAACGTGACCGTCGCCGAGGAACCCCCTTCTTTCCCGATGCGGACAGTCGGTCGGCACGTTGCCGTGCAGATTGCTCAGGTGCGTAAACCGATAATTGCGGTATATTCCGTTTATGGTGCGATCGCTGCACGAGAACGAACCGTCTTCCGCGACGGCGGAATAGATAAATAAGGATCTCACGCTCACGATTTCGTATTCGCAATCGGAAGAGATACGCAGATAGCGGTAACCGTGAACGGTGAATTCGGGGAAAAATTCGTCCTCTCCGCCGCTCAGGATCAGTTCGTCGGTCTGAACGTGTCCGCCCCAGCTCGAACTGTAAACGTCCACGTCGTCGTCAACGGTTTTGTTTTCGCCGTAAGTTAAACGGACTCTGCTTCCGCGGACGCCTTTTATCACCAGGCGGGGCACGCCGGAATGGTTCTGTCCGAAATCGATCAGTGTTCCCTTCGCCGTCTTTTTTACCGACTTCGGAAGAAATTCTTTTCCCGCCTGATCCGACGGTTCTTTCTGCCACAGAAATTCCCCTTTCATATCCCGGAGTTCCTTCACCGGTTTCAGAGCCTCCGGCGGATAGTCGTCGGGGGAATAGAAATCCTTCCGGAGGAAGTCAACGGTT
>CAMAJQ010000254.1 GCA_945835865.1 uncultured Clostridia bacterium | reverse complement strand
ATCCTCGGAAAAACCATTGAATTCAAAGAGATCAACTGGGACAACAAAGTCTTTGCGCTCGATTCCAAAGAAATCGATATGGTGTGGAACGGCATGACGATCACGGACGAACTGAAAACCGCGATGACCATTTCGGACGCGTATATGGAAAATAAACAAGTGGTCGTTTGCCAGGCAGGCGAAGCGTCGAAATACGTTACCGCCGCGGACGTCGCGAATGCCGCCGAAGTGCTTGCCGAAGCCGGATCTGCCGGCGAGGCTGCCGTGAAAGAGATCGAGGGGGTCAAACGCTCTACCGTAGGCGCGCAGAAGGACACTCTTCTCGAAGTCAAGACTTCCGCTTCCAAAATCGCCGTGATCGACCTGACGATGGCGCAGGTAGTGACGGGCGAAGGAACTTCTTATTCCGATCTGACTTACGTCGACGTCGGTTTTGAACTCGAACAGTTCGGGATCGGCTTCCGCAAGGCGGACACCGAACTTTGCAAGAAAGTCAACGAGGCGATCGCGTCGCTGAAAGCGAGCGGTAAATTCGCCGAACTTCAGCAGAAGTATTTCGGCTGAGTCCCTCCCGGAGTCGTTTATCCATGGATTTTATCAGTGTTACCCTCAAACTTTTAGAGGGCTTCGGAAAAACCTGCGAGATCTTCGCGATCACTTTAGTCTCGGCGTTACCGCTGGGACTTTTGGTCGCTCTCGGCGCGATGTCGAGATTCCGCGTCCTGAAATACGTTCTGAAAACGGTGATATGGGTGATCCGCGGAACGCCGCTTATGCTTCAGGTCATCGTGGCGTATTACGGCCCCGCGCTTCTCTTCGGGTGGGGTGTTCCCCCGCGGATGATGGCGGTGCTCGTCGCTTTCGTTATCAATTATTCCTGTTATTTTGCCGAAATTTACCGGGGCGGGATCGAGAGCGTCAGCAAGGGGCAGTCCGAAGCGGGGCTCGTGCTCGGCATGACGAATGGTCAGATTTTTATCCGTATTATTCTCCTGCAGGTCGTCAAGCGAATCGTTCCGCCGATGAGCAACGAGATCATCACCCTCGTGAAGGACACTTCGCTCGCGCGGGTCATCGTCGTTTCGGAAATACTGAAAGTCGCGCAGGACTTTTCCGCCAAAGGTCTGATCTGGCCTCTCTTTTATACGGGGGCGTTCTATCTCGTCTTCGTCGGGATCCTCACGGTGATCTTCCATTTTATCGAAAAAAAACTGGCGTATATCAAGGTGTGACATGGCGTATTTCGAAGTAAAAAACATCCGGAAAGCCTTCGATAAGACGGAGGTATTGAAAGGGGTCTCCTTCGCGATGCGGAAAGGGGAAGTTCTCTCCGTCATCGGTTCTTCCGGAGGGGGCAAAACGACTCTTCTCCGCTGTATCGATTTCCTCGAACGGGCGGACGAAGGACAGATCGTTCTCGACGGCGACGTTCTGTTCGACGCGTCGGAAGGAAAGAAAAAAGACGTGCGTGAAAAGCGGCTCGGGCTTGGGCTGGTTTTTCAGAACTTCAATCTTTTTCCGCAATACACCGTCAAGGAAAACGTCATGCTTGCGCCGAAACTCCGTTTGAAAGAAAAATCGCGGAAGGAAAAGACGGGAAAAGCGTGGTATCAAGCGGCTCTTGCGGAATTGGAAGGAAAGGCGGAAGAGGTCTTGTTCCGCGTCGGTCTGACGGCGAAAAAGGACAGATATCCGTCCGAATTGTCCGGCGGTCAGCAGCAACGCGTTGCGATCGCCCGCGCGCTTGCGCTTTCCCCGAAGATCCTTTGTTTCGACGAGCCGACTTCCGCCCTCGACCCCGAACTGACGGGGGAAGTGCTGAAAGTCATCGGCGAACTTCGTGGAAGCGATATGACGATGATCATCGTCACGCACGAGATGGAATTCTGCCGCAGGGTCTCCGACCACGTTCTGTTCCTTCACGACGGAAGGGTAGAGGAATACGGCGACCCCGAGGAGGTTTTCGACCGACCGAAAAGCGAATATACCAAAGCGTTTCTGAAAAATTATAAAGAAAGCGCAACGGGAGGCGTTTTATGAACGAAAAATTGAAAAGTCCTCTGAACGACGAATTGTTTCAGACGGTTTTATCCCTCGCCTCGCTCGAGGAGTGTTATTCTTTTTTTGAAGACCTGTGCACCGTGAAGGAGATCGACGCCATGGCGCAGAGGCTCCGCGCGGCAAAACTTCTCCGGGAAGGAAAAACGTACGAGCAGATCATCCGAGAGACGGATATTTCTTCGGCAACGCTTTCCCGCGTTTCGAAATGCCTGCAATACGGCGACGGTTACCGCGCCGTGCTTGAGAAGGCGGGAACGGAAAAGTGAGGGTTTTTCAGAGGGAAACAAAAGGGAAGCAAGGATGATCGGCGATCCGAGGGAAAGGAAAATTCCCGGACCGCGCTTCGGTCTGCAAACCGTAAATTGTCTTTTTCTGTCACTTTGCAGAAAAAAATAAAAACAATAGAAAATCGCCTTTTTCACAAATTTTCACAAAGGGCGATTTTCTTGTTTTCTAAGGTTTTATCTGTGATTTT
>CAMAJQ010000253.1 GCA_945835865.1 uncultured Clostridia bacterium | reverse complement strand
GGCGTCGGTATCGCGACCGTCTCCGTGGAGAATTATTCCAACGCGAACGGCGAACTCGGCGTTTACTACGATCCCCTCTGCGAAAACTCCTTCCCTTCCGACGGCTATTCCTACGACGTTTCGGGCAAGACGCTCGTCCTCTCCGCTTCGGCGTTCATCGGAATGCCCCTCGGGATCACTTCCGTTTATCTCGCCAACGCGGGCGGGGTGTGCGAATTACCCGTCAGGATCCGCGACGAATCCGTTCAGGCGAGACCCGTCTCGGTAGCGGAGAGCACGACGTGGAACAGATCGGGCGGATTGCGCATTCCGGTCGACCGTCTCGGCGCGGAGATCACGAGGGTGTACGGCAACGGAATGGCGAGGGCGGACTGGTCTCTCGTCTCGGAAGGAAACGAGGAGTTTATCGTCTTATCGGAGAGTTTTCTGTCCGGTCTCGAAGACGGCGCATACACCTTCTCGATCGTGAGCGAAAACGTCAACGGCGAGACGGCGGAAGCGAAATTCCTTCTGACGGTCTCTTCCGCGGCGGAAAAGAAGGGTTGCCGTTCCTCGGCGGAAAACGCGTTTTCCGCTCTGGCGGCGCTCGCACTCGCGGCGGGTGCTTTCGCCGCGGTTTCCCTTCGGAAAAAAGGAGAAAATAAATGAAAAAGAAAACGTTTAAAAAGGCGTTCTTGCTCGCGGGGTTATCCCTGTGCTGCGCCGTCTGCCTCGCTTTTGCGTCGGCTCCTTTCGCGGGGTTCGCCGACGAGTATAACCGCCCGGAAGCGGAACTTCAGACGGTATCCGGAAACGTAAAAAAATACGGAACGCTCTTCAGGTTTGAAAGCGAGAGCGAACTCTCTTACGTGACCCTCGGGGAAAACGCGGAGAGCAAATCGGCGGTCTCCGCGATCGCCAACCCGCCTCAGCACGTCGCCGAAGGCGGAAAGTGTCTCGAGATCAAACGCGAGCTTTGCCCGACGAACCGGTCGATGAAAGTCGTTTTCGATCTCGGCTCGCGGGATTTTTCCGAAACGCCCGTCGTCTGCTACGACGTCAATTCCTACGGGGGCGCGCCCGGCGCAAGTCTCTATTACGTCCGCACGACTTTCCGTGCGGGGGCGGAGAGTTATTCCGTCCTGTACGGCTATCTCGCCAATTCCTGGAACGTGATCGTCGTCGATCTGACTCCGTTCGGGGGGAAGTCGTCGGTGACGGAGATGGAGATCGAATTTCTCTCCGATTCCATCTCGGTGGTTTCCTGGGAAGGCAGGTTTCAGATCGACAATATTTTCTACGGGAAGATCATCGATTTCCGCTTTGCCGAGGACGGTAACCTGCAGGACGTGACGGCGAAGGGAGGAAGTCTGACGGCGGAGAACGACGAACTCGTCCTGACGGCAAGCGGGGCTTCGGCGGAGATCGAGGTTCCGGAAATGTCCTATACGAAAGTTCTGACCTATCTCTATTCTTCCCGCGCGGAGAACAAAAACAGCATCTATACGGTCGTGGACAACCGTTCCGTCGCGACGGAGATGAAGATCTATTTCCGCACGACGGACAGCCCGGATTATTCGGAGAGCAAGTGTAAAACGGTCGCCCTGTCTCCGAGGACCAAAAAACTGTACGCGGTCAATTTTTCCGATCTTGCCGCGTGGAACGGCAACGTGATCGGGTTTAAATATGTCTTTTCGGGGCTCTCCGCGGGGGACGTCGTCGCAATCGACGATATCCGCCTGCACGAGGACGAGCCGATCGCGGAATACGCAGGGCAGGTCTCGTCCATTCTCCCGTCTGCCGATCTGAAAACCTTCTCGGTGGAAGGGGAGATCGCCGGAGGGTACGTCTCGGCGTTTTCGGGCGGAACGGTCAGCCTGTTCGCCCATATGCCCTTCGCTTCCGAAAGCGAGATCCTGCTGGAAGAACCTATTGCGACGGTTCCTCTCTCCTCTCTTCCTTCCTCCGGCAGCGGGCGTTCCTTCTCCTTCCGGAACGTTTCTCTCATACTGAAAGGAAACAAGACGAGGATCGACAATAAATTTTCCGTCGTTTTGCAGAAGGGAGGTTCTTCCGTGTTCGTCGACGAACCGAGAAATCTCGACGGACTGATCGGGGTCTCGGGCAATCCTTACGCCTTTGAAAATCCCGCGCTGTCCGTCTCCGTTTCCGATTACGGAGCCAAGGGGGACGGCTTTACCGACGATACGGTGGCGATCCAGCGCGCCGTCGATTCGGTTGCGGCGAAAGGGGGCGGAACGGTCAGACTGGACGGCGGAAAAACGTATATCGCCACGCATATCCGCCTGAAAACGGGGGTGACTTTCGAGATCGGAAAGGGTAGCGTGCTCCGTCAGTCGGAAGACCTGCGCGATTACGGTTACGCTTTCGAACTCGGTCACAACAGCGTCGCTCTCTCCTACATCGACTGGGCGCACTGCAACGTTTGTTCCAACTGGCCTCTCCTGTACGGCGTGGACGTCGAGCGGGTGAAGGTGACGGGGGAAGGCAGGATCGTCATGAGCGACGCCGACAATTACGGCGACGACCTGATGACG
>CAMAJQ010000252.1 GCA_945835865.1 uncultured Clostridia bacterium | reverse complement strand
TCCCGTTTCCTCCGCGTTTTTCTCTACTGCTTTACGGAAACGGACGGGAAAGGCGGCTCGGAAAAAGATCAAAAAGCCGCCGGAAACGGCGGCAAAGAGAAAGAAAAATACGAGAAAAATAATAGGAACTATATTACTCCTTTTTGGTTGATTATATACCTTTTTTGATAATACCAACGACATTTCGCACCTTTTGGCGGAGAAGGGAGAAATCTCCGTCGTTTTCTATCACTAAAGTATGCGCGTCATCGTCGATTTTAGTATAGTCGTATTGCCGGGAAGCAATCAGTCTCGCCTCTTCTATCGATCTTCCGTCGCGCAGAGAAACCGAACGGAATCTTCGTTCATCGTCGCGTTTCACGATAAACACGTAATCGAAGAGATCGCGATATCCCCCTTCGTAAAGGAGAGGGACTTCACAGAACACGATGGCGGAAGGCAAATTCGCCGCAAGACGTAACATCTCACGCATGATCGGGGGATGCGTCAGCCGATCGAGTTTCTCCCTTTGCTTTCCGTCGGAATAAACGAGTTCGGAAATTTTTTTCCGATCGATGAAAAGTTTCCCGTCTTTTCCGAGGGGAGGGACCCCGATTTCCTCGCACACTTTCAGAACGAAGGACTCTTCGTCAAGCAACCGTCGATAGATATCGTCAGCGCTCAGAACGGGAAAGCCGAGATCGGACAGGATCGACGTCACGGTTGTTTTGCCGCTTCCGATCCCGCCCGTCACTGCGACGAGTATTTTACCGTCCTTCTCTCTTCTCACGGGGGAAAAGAAATCATTTTGCATCGTACCACCTGTCACCGCACTCCGTTTCAACGGTAAGAGGCACGCTGAGCGACACTGCCCCTTCCATTTCTTCCACAAGAATCTTTTTCACGCTTTCCACTTCGTCGGGATGAGTATCGACGAGAAGCTCGTCGTGTACCTGAAGAATGAGTTTGGATTTCAGTCCTTTTTCACGGATCTTCCCGGCGACGCCGAGCATGGCGATTTTGATGATATCCGCCGCGGTCCCCTGCAGGGGCATATTCATGGCGGCACGCTCTCCGAAAGAACGAAGATTGTAATTCGGAGAATTGATTTCGGGGATCCGACGCTTTCTTCCGAGAAGGGTCTGAACGAACCCGTGTTTTCTGGCGAATTCCACGTTGCCGTCCATGTATTCCTTTACGCTCGAGTAAGTATCGAAATACCTGCCGATATATTCTCCCGCTTTCTTGGGGGAAATTTTCAACTGTTTTGCAAGACCGAAATCGGAAATTCCGTAAATGATACCGAAATTGACCGCCTTCGCACTCCGTCTCATTTCAGGCGTCACGTCGCCGAGAGGAACCCCGAAGACCTGCGATGCGGTCAGGGCGTGAATATCTTCCCCGTTCCTGTACGCCCGGATGAGCGGCTCGCAGGAACTGAAATGAGCGAGAAGTCTCAGTTCGATCTGCGAATAATCCGCTCCGACGATTTTGCCGCCGGGGAAAGACGAAACGAAGAGTTTACGGATCTCTTTTCCTTCCTGATCCCGCACGGGAATATTCTGAAGATTCGGCTCTTTGGAAGAGAGACGACCCGTCGTCGTAAGCGTCTGATTGAAACAGGTATGCACCAACCCGGAAGACGGATCGATGAGCGGGCGGAAACCTTCGATATACGTCGAATACAATTTCTGCAACCTGCGGTATTGCAGGATCAACGGAACGATTTCATGCTGATCTTCGATGGATTCGAGGACTTCGGCATTCGTCGAATACCCGTTCTTGGTCTTTTTCCCCGCTTTGAGTCCGAGTTTTTCAAACAGGACGACACCGAGTTGTTTCGTGCTGTTGGGATTGACGTTCTCGCCTGCAATACTCCGGATCTTTGAAAGTAGCACGCCGATCCGCCCGTTGAATTCCGCAGACATTCTGTCAAGAGCGTCGACGTCGATCTTAAACCCGTTGATCTCCATTTCGTACAAGACGTCGCAAAGAGGAAGTTCCAGGTCGCGGTAGAGAGAATACATTTCCTCTGTCTTTAATTTCTCCGTCAGAAGAAGATGAATTCGGAACAGCGCGTAAGCGGGGCTATCCCATCCGATTCCGAGACGAAAAGCGAGATCTTTCGCCGTCTCCTGTTTCCCGCTGAATTCGGCAAGATAATTTTCGATTTCGCAATCGTTGCAGTATGCGTTCAAGGAAATACCGAAAAGATCGAGTTCGTGCCGAAGATTTTTTTTGCCGTAAACGATCAGCCGAGCCTCTTTCCGACCGAAAAGGGGTTTTAACGCGACGAGAACTTCGTCGTATGCGAATCCTTTATCGAAAAAATCTTTTCTGACGGGCAGAAAGTATTCCGTTTTGCCATCGAAAAGGTGTACTCCCTCCTCGTCCGCAAGATAAGCCACCTGCTCTGCTTCCGAAAAAAGAGAAAGATCAGAGAGATCGGTCAACGTGACCGTTACATGCTGCATGATCTATTCTCCCCGCTCTCCGCTTTATCGTTTTCCGAAGACGCGTTTTCCGAAAAGAGTTCTACTTTTTTTACGATGCTTCTGAGATCGTATTCCCCGAAGGCAACCTT
>CAMAJQ010000251.1 GCA_945835865.1 uncultured Clostridia bacterium | reverse complement strand
AGGAGACTTTCAACGCCGAATCGCCGAACAAGAATACCATTTCCGAACTCCGGGCATATCTTTCGTCGCCTTCCGTGAAAATCGGAGACGAGGTGACGGTCGTCTACCAGCGGTATCAGTCCTCGGGGATCTGGAGCGGCGGAAGTTATAAGACGGCGACGGCAAACTTCACGGTTTCGCAGTATATTTACGGCAAAGCGGCGTAACGTCCGCTTGCGGGCGCGAAGGGGATTCCTTCGCGCCCGTTTTCCGCTTTCCGTTTCATCGGCTTCCGATACGGCGAATTGTCGGTACGGGGGCTTTTTTTCTTGACTATTTGCCCGATTTATTATACAATAGATATATTGAGCGCGTCCGTCGCGCGGCGGGGAGGAAGAAATGCTGATTCTTGGGATCGACCCCGGGCTCGCCACTATGGGGTGGGGAGTGATACGGTCGGAAAAGGGAAGAATGGAGGCGGTGGATTACGGCGTCGTGCTGACGCCGAAAAGCGAAACTCTGCCCGTCCGCCTTGCCCTTCTCGAGGAAGGCGTGAAAAAACTGTTCGTAAAGTTCCGTCCGGACGAGGTCGCGCTGGAAGAACTGTTTTTCAACAGCAACGTGACCACCGCCATCAACGTGGCGCAGGCAAGGGGGGTCATTCTCCTCACCTGCGTGAAGGAATGCGGAAGGCTGTTCGAGTATACGCCTCTCCAGATCAAGCAGGCCCTGACCGGTTACGGCAGAGCGGATAAACTGCAGATGATGAGCATGGTAAAAACGTTGTTGCGGCTCGAGAAAGTTCCCCGCCCGGACGACGCTGCCGACGCGCTTGCCGTCGCGCTCACCCACGGGCAGAGCAATCGGATGCGCTCGGTGTTCACCATCCGCTGAAGCGGAATTATTTCGGAAAGAGGTCCGGTTTATGATAGCGTTTATCAAGGGAAAAGTGACGGACGTGACGGACGGCACGGTCACGTTGGAAAGCGGAGGGATCGGCTACGAGATCGTCTGTACGTCGGCGGCGATTTCCCGTCTGTCCGCCCAGAAAGAAGGGATCGTCTATACCTATCTTCAGGTAAAGGAAGACGGCGTTTCTCTGTACGGGTTCGATACGAAAGAGGAGAAGAGAATGTTCCTCAAACTCATTTCCGTCTCGGGAATCGGTCCGAAGATGGGAGTTACCGTGCTCGCGGGCATGCGGATCGACGATCTCGCCACCGCCATCGCGACGTCCGACGTGAAGGCCCTTTCCAGGATCAAAGGGCTTGGGAAAAAGACGGCGGAGAGGATCGTACTCGAACTAAGGGAAAGCGTTTCCAAAGAAGAACTGAAGACTTCCGCCGCGGAGAGTTCCGCCGCTTTCGGCTCGGACGACGAAGACGCCGTGATCGCCCTGATGGGACTCGGATTTACGGGCGTTCAGTCGAGAAAAGCCGTTCTGGCGGCGAAGGAACAGGGGGCGGGAAGCATCGAAGAGATCATCTCGTCCGCGCTGAGAAGTTTAAACCGTTGAGCCGCGGGACTTCCGCGCGGGAAAAGGAAATAGATTATGTTTGACGAAGAAGAGAGCCTGATTGTCAGCACGAAAACGGAATACGACGAAGTGGAGAACGTTCTCCGCCCGAAATCCATGGATGGCTACGTCGGACAGGAAAAGGTCAAGACCAACCTGTCCGTTTTCATGCAGGCGGCGAAACTTCGCGGAGAACCTCTCGATCACGTTCTCCTTTACGGTCCTCCGGGGCTCGGAAAAACCACGCTCGCGCACATCATTGCCGCCGAAATGGGGGTGCAGATCAAGGTGACGTCCGGTCCGTCCATTGAAAAGTCGGGCGACCTCGCCGCTATCCTGACCAACCTGAACGAAGGCGACGTGTTGTTTATCGACGAGATCCATCGCCTGAATCACAACGTGGAGGAGATCCTTTACCCCGCGATGGAAGATTTTTCTCTCGATTTCATCATCGGGAAAGGCCCTTCGGCGCGCTCGGTGCAGATCCCGCTCAAACGGTTTACGCTCATCGGCGCGACGACGAGAGCGGGAATGATCTCCTCTCCCCTGCGTGACCGCTTCGGGGTGATCTGTCGGTTGGAGATGTATTCGGTGGAGGAACTTTCGGAGATCGTTCGCCGCTCGGCGGCGACGCTCGGTGCTGAAATCGATCCCGCCGCGGCGACGGAAGTCGCCAAACGGAGCCGCGGGACTCCCCGTATCGTCAACAGGCTCCTCAAACGCGTGCGCGATTTTTCCGCCGTGATGGGGCATCCTTCGATCACGTTCGAGGACGCTTCTCACGCCTTAGACAGACTCGAGATCGACGAGCTCGGGCTGGACAATCTCGATATCCGCCTGCTGACTTCCATGATCGATAAGTTCAAAGGGGGTCCGGTCGGGCTGGAGACGCTCGCCGCCACCATCAACGAGGACGGAAATACCATCGAAGACGTTTACGAACCCTATCTCCTTCAACTCGGTTTCATCGCGCGGACGCCGCGCGGCAGGGTCGCCACTCACCGTGCCTACGAGCATCTGGGAAAGGAAATGCCCCGAAAAGCGAGAGAACAACTTTCCCTTTTCGAGAT
>CAMAJQ010000250.1 GCA_945835865.1 uncultured Clostridia bacterium | reverse complement strand
GACCACGCAGTAAACATCGGGGAGTGGGTGGAATACGCCGCCACGGGCTACCACAAACCGGGCTGAAAGGAGAACTATGGAGGAGAAAAAAATCATTTATTGCGTCGACGACGAAAGTTCCATCCGCGAACTCTATCAGTTCGCCCTGACGGGCGCAGGGTTTTCCGTCTCCTGTTTCGAAGGGGGAGAGGAAATGTTCGCCGAGGTGAAAAACCGTATTCCCGACCTCTTCATCCTCGATATCATGCTCGACGGAGCGGACGGCTACGAAATACTCAGGAGACTGAGAGAAAACGTCGAAACGCGGGAGATCCCCGTGATTATGGTCTCCGCAAAAGACACGGAAATCGACAAGGTAAAGGGGCTCAATCTCGGCGCGGACGATTATCTCTCCAAACCGTTCGGCGTGCTCGAACTCGTCGCGCGGATCAACGCCAAACTCCGCAAAAAAGATTCCCGGCGGAAAACGACGTATAAAGATATCACGATCGACGACGAAACGCATACGGTCACCGTCAGCGGACAACCGTGTGCCGCCACCGTCAAACAATACCGTCTTTTAAAACTGCTCGTTTCCAACGCGGGCAAAGTTCTCCGCCGGGACGATCTGCTCGACAGCGTCTGGGGAGAAAATTACGGCGAGACGAGAACGCTTGACATTCATATCGCCGATTTAAGGAGGATCCTCGCTCCGTCCGAGGCGGAAATCGTCACCGTCCGCGGAGTCGGATATACGCTGAAATGAAAAATAAAATCATTCTTTTTAACGTCATTCTGTTGACTGTCGCTACTCTCGCCGTCTTTTTTACGGGAATCGGAGTCAGCAATACTTCCCATCACGAGGAAGCGGAGAAAAAAATCATCGATATCACTTCCGTCTACGCCGCCAATTATAACGACGACGTAACGGAAAACGTGCCGGAAGACATCCGTATCACCGTGATCGGGAGCGACGGGATCGTTCTGAAAGACAGCGACGATCAGTCCGTCGTCGGCAAGACCCACCTCGACCGTGAAGAAGTTCTCGCCGCCCTGCGCGACGAACCGCAGGTCTATACCCGTTACAGTTCGACGCTCGGCAAGGACATGGTCTATTACGCCGTCAAAGTTCCTTCCGTGGCCGATTTCGTCATTCTCCGCGTCGCCACGCCCGTCGCAAGCGTCAACGGTTACGTCAGAAAGACCGTCCCCACGATGATCTACGTCCTGCTGTGCGCCCTCTTCCTCTCTTTCGTGGCGAGTTTCTTCATGACGTCCGGGATCGTCAGACCCCTGAAGGAAATCAAGGATAATCTCACCGCCGTCAACAACGGGACATACCGAGAGACCGTCCGCCACACGAAGGACGGCGAGATCAACGCCATGCTCTCCGAGATCGACGATATCAGCCGCAAACTGCAGACGAGCATCCGCACCGCGACCGAAGAAAAAGAGAGGCTCGACTATATCCTCAGCAACATTTCGGACGGTATCGTCGCCCTCGACGGCGAGGAGAACGTCAATCTGATCAATCCCAACGCCGCCCGCATTTTCCCTGCCGGCGCAGAGGGAAAACGCTATACCGTTCTGACGGCAGACCCCTCTTTCAACGAAAACGTCGCCGAGTGCATCCGTTCGCACAGAGAAAAAAGTTTTGAATTCACTGCGGAAGGAAAGGACTTCCTCGTCTGTATGAAACCCCTTGAAAAGGGCTTCACCGTCATCGTGCTGAGCGACATCACCGCGATGAAACAGGGCGAAAAGATGAGAAGCGAGTTTTTCGCAAACGCCTCGCACGAACTGAAAACCCCCCTGACCGCCGTCAAGGGTTTCAACGACATGATCTCCCTCTCCACGGAGGACGGGCAGATCCGCGATTTCTCGCAGAAGATCGACCGGGAGATCTCGCGCGTCGTCACTCTGATCAACGATATGCTCGACCTCTCCGAACTGGAGAGCGGCAAGCCCGTTTCCCCCGTCAAAACCGATTTGCGCACGATCGCGGAAGAAGTGATCGAAAGTCTCTCTCCCCTCGCCGCCGAAAAAGAGGTCACGGTCACCGTAGAGGGAAACGCCGAAGCCTTTCTCGAACGGGAACACGCCGTAGAACTCGTCAAAAACCTGACGGAAAACGGAATCCGCTATAACAACCGCGGCGGACACGTCTGGGTCAACCTCTCGCAGACGGACGAGGTTTCCGTACTCTCCGTCAAGGACGACGGGATCGGCATCGAAGAAGAGCACCTCGGAAGGATCTTCGAACGCTTTTATCGCGTGAATAAATCCCGCTCCCGCGAGACGGGCGGAACGGGACTCGGCCTATCGATCGTCAAACACGTCTGCGAAATTTACGGAGCCGATCTCGCCGTCTCCTCCCGCTTCGGCGTCGGAACGGAAATTACGGTCACCTTCCGCAAAAACCAGACGTGACTTTTCTCCGCACGAGAGAACGGGGCGACGCATCTTCGTCGCCCCGCCTTTTTCTGAGCAAAAAACGGAACCCGTGGGAAACCCTTTCTGCGGGTTCCGTTTTGTTTATGCAAAAAAATACGAATAATTGCATAAAGAATTATAATTATGCGATATTTT
>CAMAJQ010000249.1 GCA_945835865.1 uncultured Clostridia bacterium | reverse complement strand
TCTCTTTTCTTCTTCTGACCGAAACGATTCCCGCAAGGGAGAAGAGGAATGCCCCCATCGCGCCGATTCCGCCGAAGGAAGACGTACATCCGGAAGTCTTCGCTTCGCTCTCGGGTTCTTCGACGCCGTCGTCATAGGTGAGTTCGAGAACGTTGGACGTGAATTCGCCGAACTCGTTCGTCACGGTGAAAGAAACTTTGACCGTTCCTTCGGAATTGAAATTGAGCGTCTTGGTTTCGGCGTTGTAAACGGCGTCACCCTCGATCTTCAGTTCGGAAACGACTTCGCCGTCCATTTCAAAGTGCGTCGTGACGATACCCGCTCTCGGTTTATCGAACGTCGTCTTGCCGCTCGTCGTCGAGACGGTCACGTTCATGATCTCTTCTGCGGAAACGGGCGTTTCGGAAGAAGAGGCGATCTTCACGCCGTAATCTTTGCCGAGATCCTGCATCACGATCTTCGTGTATTCGCCGAGTTCGGCTTCCGCCTCCGCAAAATATCCTTCGATCATCGGATTTTCTTCGCCGTTGACGTAAATCGCCAGATAATATCCTTCGCGTACGCCCTCGAGATAATAGGGAATAACCGCAAGTCTGATTTTCGTCGTCGTACCGCTTACGAAGGTTCCTTCGGGGTATTGCGATTTGAGAATTTTAACGTAATCGTTCTTCACTCCGTTTCCGAAGAGAATATTGCTGTCGGAGAACCAGAACACGAATCCTCCCGTCGAATAGACGGAATCGGCTTTCGCTTTCAGCAGGAAGTAGAAGGAGAAATTACCGTCTTCGGCGTAAGTCGGGGTGAAACTGAAATCGATGACGTCGACGGCGGCCGTTTTCAGGGAAACTTTCTGCGTGTACGCGCCGAAGCCTTCACCCGAAGTGATCCCGTTCGAGGTAAGATTGAAGTTGACGCCTTCCGCTCCGACGGGAAGAAGTTCGGAAATATCTTTTTCGGTGTATTCTTCCGAAACGACGGGGTTCGGCATATCCTCGGGAATATAGAGGTTGACTTCGTTGACCCAGATCTGCGTTCCGTTCCAGAAACCTTTACCGTCCACTTCGCTTCCGTACATCAGATAAATATACTGAATTTTTCCGTTGCTGCCCGCAAGAAGAGAGGTATCGTCGATCTTGAACGTGAATTTGGTCGAAGCTCCCTGAACGGTCGCTTTCGCAACGTATCCGACGGGATTTCCTTCGGCGTCGGTAAAGGCGGTCGTCTTGTCGCCGTAAACGTAAATCGTATGGCTTCCGTACAGCCAGTCGGTGAAGAAATAGGTGATTTCGAGACGGGCGTAATCCTCCGCCCACACGTTTCCGAGCGCGATGGTCTGAACGATGTTTTTACCCTTCAGAACGTCGTTTGCAGTTCCGTCGGAATCGATCATTTCAAACGCGGGGAAGTTCGTCGCGTTATAAGTTTTAAACGCGGGGTGTTCGACGTATCCGTAGGGTTCGTAAGCCTTTCCGTGATTGACGAGAGAAGTCCACGTAACGTTTTCATCGACGATGCCGCGGGGATTCTGCGCGACTCCCTCGACGAGATCGCCCGCCTGATAATACAGGGAAACCGCGGGAGTATTTTCTTTGACGACGATTTTCACGTAATCGGCAAAAATCTGACCGGAAGCCGTTTCGAGAGCGTTCGTCTTCACGAGAACGAAACCGGTGATCTTTCCGTCGGCGTCCGCAAGTTTCGCGGCGTCCATCACGAGAGTATCCGCTTTGTTTCCCCAAGCCGTCGTGATCTCGCCCAAAGGATTCTCAAAACCGGTATCGGTAAGCGCGTATCCGGTCATCGTGACCGTACCGTTACCTTCCGTCCAGTTGCTGACGGCAAGGCGGATTTCAACCGTTCCGTAATCCTCTGCGTTAAAGGATTTTCCGAGTCTGACCGTGACGGAATCGTTTCCTAACTCTTTAAAAGTGATTTTAGTGGAACCGTCTCCGCCGAAAAGACCTTCAAAGTTGTCCGTCTGCTGCGCGGGCACTTTTTCTCCCTTGTACTCGAACCAGGCTTGCGTAAGATCGAAGTCGAGCGTTTCGGTTTGCGGTTCCGCAGCGATCGCCGTTGCGCCGAAGAGAACGAGGTTGGTCGGCGCTCCCACTTCGTTGAGATGAAGGGTCACGCCGTAGACTTTACCGTCTTCTTCTTTCAACAGGTCGGTGGAAATCACCGCTTTCCCGATCTCGACGTTCATTTCCGCTTGGCCCCCGTTGGAAGTATCCTGATACCAGAAAGCGGGGATCGTTGCGACTGCCTCTTCCGATCTCGCCGTTCCGCTGACCGTTCCCTCCGTCGTGACCGGTTTATATACGGAAGCGCTCTGCGGATATGCGCTCAGGTCGGAAGAAGAAATATCAACGTAGTTGTATTTCAGTTCGATTCCGGAATAGACCGACGCGTCGATCGCTTCGCTGAAAACGAGCGTCACGTATCTCGGATCGTTGGAAGCGTTGGTGACAAAAGTAACCAGATCCGTCGCGTTTTTACTCTTAAAAGCATCCCATTGACCTCCTTTAAAAGCAAGACCACTCTTATCCGCCCCGTCTTTGTTAAAGAATAAA
>CAMAJQ010000248.1 GCA_945835865.1 uncultured Clostridia bacterium | reverse complement strand
TGGTGGAGATAATCGGACTCGAACCGACGGCCTATGCGTTGCGAACGCATCGCTCTACCAACTGAGCCATATCCCCATGGCGTAAACCTTTCTTCGGAAAGGTACTGATATAGTATATCACGCCTTTTGATTTTTGGCAACAAAAAAGAGGCGGTTTTCTGAAAAATTTTTATTTTGACGGAAAAACTCTTTCTTTTGCAAAGCGCAGGAAATGCAGGGAAGGAACAAGGTCCGCATTTCGGTTGCCTTTCTTCAAAGAATATGATAGAATAGATACGTTATGAAAAATAAATTCGGGTTTACGGTTGCCACCTGTTATCTCGGCTATATCGTCCAGGCGATCGTCAACAACCTTTCTCCTCTGCTGTTCGTGCAGTTTCAGACGCAGTTTTCTCTGTCGGCATCCTCGTTGGCGTTCGTCGTCTTTCTCAATTTCGGAATACAGATTCTCGTCGATTCGCAGTCGGCGACCATCGCATTGAAACTCGGTTACCGCAGAAGCGCGGTCGCGGCGCATCTTCTTTCGGCGATCGGGCTCGTCTGCCTCGGCGTTCTGCCTTTTGTGATGAATCCGTTTGCGGGGATTCTGATCTCCACCCTTTTCACCGCGGTGGGAGGGGGATTCATCGAGGTCGTTCTGAGTCCTCTCGTCGAGGCGCTTCCGTTGGGGAATAAGTCGGGAGCGATGTGTATGCTTCACTCTTTTTACTGTTGGGGGCATATTTTCACCGTGCTTGCGGCAACTCTTTTTTTCAATACCGCGGGCATTGCGAACTGGAGGTTTCTGCCTGTGCTCGTCGCGGCGATCCCTCTCGTGAACGCGCTGTTTTTCTCCCTGTGTCCTATCGTTGCGCCCGAAGGGGACGCCGATCCCGTAAGCTATAAGACCATTTTCGGCATGAAATTCTTTTTCGTTTTTCTGATGCTGATGGCGGCGTCCGGCGCGGCGGAGCAGGCGATCGCACAGTGGGCGTCCTATTTTGCGGAAGTCGGACTCGATCTGCCGAGTAAGACGTACGGCGATATTTTCGGGACTTGTCTCTTTGCTTTCGGTATGGCGGTTTCCCGTACGTTGTACGGCGTGCTCGGGGATAAAATCAATCTGAAGAAAGCGATTACCGTCTTTGCGGTCTTTCTCTTTTCGGCGTATCTGCTCACTTCGCTTTCGCCTCTACCCAGACTTTCCCTCGTCGGGATCGCGTGCGGCGGCTTTTTCGTCGGCATCATGTGGCCGGGCGTCTATGCGCTTGCGGGGAGATATTATCCGAAGGGCGGAACGAAGATGTTCGGGATGCTCGCTCTGGCAGGCGATTTCGGCTGTACGGTCGGGCCGACGCTCGTCGGTCTGATTTCGGAGGATATCCGCGTCGGGCTCGGCGTCGCGGCGGTTTTCCCGCTGCTGCTCCTCCTCGGTATGGTCCTTCTGCGGAAAAAAAGAAGCCGATAAGTCGATGAGACGCGTTTTTGGAAAATCCGAACGGGCGGAAAGCAGAAGTTCCGGTCGTTGCGGAAACGGAAAAGGAGGACGGTCAATGATATTATTTTTCGATACGGAAACCACGGGGCTGATTCCCGGGCGGATCATACAACTTTCCTATCTGATGTGGGACGGTGGGGAAGAGGTGAGGAGCAAGAATTTCTTTTTCGGGGTAGATTATATCGAACCGTCCGCAACGGCGGTTCACGGTTTTACGGTGGAAAAACTTTCCGTGCTGTCCGGCGGCGAGACTTTTTCCTGTAGGGAGGACGAGATTTTCGCGGACTTTGCTTCTGCGGATCTGATCGTCGGGCACAACGTGAAGTTCGATATCGGCTTTCTGATCGCCGAATTCCGCTATTCCGACAGGGTTTTCCGCTATCGGGAAGAATTTGACACGATGAAATATTTTACGCCGATCATGAAGATGGAGCGTTCCAGCCACAAGGGCTATAAATATCCGAAACTGACGGAAATGTGTGACTTTTTAGAGATTTATCCCTACGACGTGACGAAGGCTTGCGCCCGGTTTTTCGGAGAAACGGCAGTCGGTGCGCACGACGCCAGATTCGATACCGCCGCCCTTTTCCTGAGTTTTCTCGAAGGTACAAAAAAATTTGAGAATTTGAGGGAAACGGCTTCAAAACACTTGCAAAACGCCGCGGCGGTGTAGTATAATATATACTCGTAAGGGAAATCGCTTACGGAAAACCGCAGATCTGGTTTCGGGTGTTGCGGGCACGTATTGGGGTATCGCCAAGCGGTAAGGCTACGGACTCTGACTCCGTCATTCGGGAGTTCAAATCTCTCTACCCCAGCCATTTTAAGCGGTTTTTAGCAGATATAAGGCTAAAAACCGCTTTTTTGTTTGAAAACTATCCTGTAACGAATACAACTTAATAATTTTTTGGGAGTAAATTTGGGAGCGTTTTTGGGAGTGGACCGAAACGCTTTATTTTTCGGTTTTTTCAAAGTTCCATTCGAGATAGTTTACTTTCGTTGCTTCTTTCAATTGAAACTCTTTTGAAAAATCCGTATATCCTCTGTCAACCTTGGAAGAATGAATCGTTTTATCTTCTTCGTGTCCGTCCCAAAGT
>CAMAJQ010000247.1 GCA_945835865.1 uncultured Clostridia bacterium | reverse complement strand
CAGAGCAGGTTGAAAAAGGTGAAGAGGTTGGAGCAGATGGTGCTCAGCGTCGATTTGGAATACTTCTTCCCCTTGCGGTTGAACTGCCCCTGCAGCATGCGCTCGCTCACCTGCGCGGAGGTCAGCCCCTTTTTCGGGTCGGGCGGAAACCGGTTTTCCTGCGGGACGGCCACGGGCTTCTTCGCCGCTTTTTTCTTGACCGTCTGTACTTTTGCAAGAGGGATGATCACGCTGTCGATCTGGCGGCGGATCTCCTCCTGCGTTTTTTTCGGATGATTCATTCTATACCCCTTTCGGCACCCCTTCCGACGATCGGAACGATTTTGCCTTGATTTTAAAATTATAGCATAAAGGGAAAAATATTTCAAGGTTTACGACTGCTTTTCGTCATCTTTGTTGACTTTTTCATAGAATTTTGTTATCATGAAAGAAAGAGTCGGTAAAATTCGGATTCCGTTTGTCGGATTATGCCGACGAGGTGAAAAATGGATAAAAAATCATTGAAAAAATACGCCGAACTTCTCGTCGAAAAAGGGGTCAACCTGCAGAAGGGGCAGACGCTCGTCGTCGCCGCGCCCGTCGGGGCGGCGGATTTCGTCGGGGAGATCGCCCGCGCCGCATACCGCAGAAAGGCGGCGAACGTGGAGATCTTATGGTCGGATCCCGCCGTCGCCCGCATGGGATACCGCTACCGCACGAAGAGTTCTCTCTCCGTCGTCCCGGAATGGGTCGTCGCGCAGCGCAGGCACTATATCGATGAAAAAGTCGCCTACCTGTCCGTCCTCTCCGAGGATCCCGAAATTCTGAAAGGGATCGATCCCGAAAAGGTCGCCGCGGCGAGAAGGGCGCGCTCGAAGGCGCTGGCGGAATTCCGCGAATATACCTCTTCCAACAAGATCCGCTGGTGTATCGCCGCCTATCCCGAAAAGGCGTGGGCGAAAAAGATGTTCCCCGGTCTTCCGCAGAGGGAGGCGATGAAACGGCAGTGGGAAGCGATCGCCCGGACCGTCCGCCTGGACGAGGAAGATCCGATCGCGGCGTGGGAAGAGCATCAGAAAAATCTCGAGCGGCGCTGCGCCCTGCTCAACGGGGCGAAGATCCGCAGTTTTACTTACCGCAACGGGATCGGAACGGATTTTACCATCGGCATGCCGAAGGGATATCTCTTCTGCGGCGGAGCCGAAAAAGGCGCGCTCGACGGGGTGCCATTCACCGCGAATATGCCCACCGAGGAAGTCTTTTCCTGTCCCGACCGCGCGACGGCGAACGGCAGACTGGTCGCGTCCAAGCCGCTTTGCCGGAACGGGCAGATCATCGACGGATTCTGGTTTGAATTCCGCGACGGAAAGGTCGTGGATTACGGCGCGGAACAGGGATTGTCTAACCTGAAAAGCATTCTGGATACGGACGAGGGGTCCCGCCGCCTCGGGGAGATCGCGCTCGTCGGCTATCATTCTCCCGTGCAGTCCCTCGGACTCATGTTTTACGAGACGCTGTTCGACGAGAACGCTTCCTGCCATTTCGCGCTCGGCGATTGCTATCCCTGCTGCCTGGAAGGGGGAGGGGATATGACGGAGGAACAACTGAAGGAAAGGGGACTCAACCATTCTCTCGAGCACGTCGATTTCATGGTGGGGACGGAAGATCTCTCCGTGACCGCCGAGACGGAATCGGGCGAAAGACTGACCGTGTTTGAAAACGGAGACTGGGTGATCTGACGGCACGTAAAGCCGGACGGCAATTCTGCGCGACGCGGCGCAAGAGGAGGAAGTGAAATTGGAAGGAAAAAGAACGTTTACCTATCCCGTCAAAGGGCTTGATTTTACGGCGAACGAGACGCTTGCCGAACTGAAAAAGGCGATCAGGGGCATCGACGGCGTCACGGCGGCGGAGTTCGATTACGTTGAAAAAGACGTGACCTACGCCATCGACGAATGGGCGAGCGAGTACGACGTTCTGACCGCCGTTCTCGAGTTGTTCGGTCGATACGGCGCCGAACTCGTTCTGGACGGAGAAGGAGAGGAGACTCTGGAGACCAAAGGATTTACCGAAGAGGTGAAAGAGGAAGAGGTCCTTCCCGAGGAGGAACCCGTAAGAAGCGAGCGGAAGGAAAAGAAAGAGGAGAGGACGGGCGATCTCTGGGAAAGGGTCGTCGTACTGGGCGCGTCTCTCGTCCTGATGATCGTCGGTCTGTTTCTGAAAAAGCACGAGACGGCGAGAATGTGGGTCTATATGATCGGCTTTGCCCTCGCCGGGTATGAGACCCTCTATTCCGCCATCGAGAAAATCGTCAAAAAACGCTATATCGGAGAGGAGGCGATCGTGGTCGTCGGCTCTCTCGGACTTCTTTATCTCGGTTATCAGGCTTCGGCGTGTCTCGCCGTGTTTCTGTATGCCTCGTTGCATTTTCTGTCCTTCCTGAAAGATTTCTTCGCGGAGCGGACGATCGACCGTTTGACCGACGCGTTGGAAGAAGGGGAGACGGAAGAAGAGAAAGTCGCACTGCAGGCGAAGATCGATTGTCTTTCCAACGCGAAGGTGAGAAAGGAGACGGAAAAGGAAGGGGAGAAAAAGAA
>CAMAJQ010000246.1 GCA_945835865.1 uncultured Clostridia bacterium | reverse complement strand
ACGTTGGTTTCTAGCATAAACCTCCTCCGAGAGGGTTCATGCGAATCTCGTCGCCAATGGTCGTCGGACACTCGTGCCCGGGGTACACGACCGTTTCGGGAGGCAGGCGGAAAAGTTTATCCCTTACCGAAGAGAAGAGTTTGCTCTCGTCGCCGCCGTCGAAATCCGTCCTTCCGTAAGAACGGTAAAAGAGCGTGTCTCCGCTGAAAAGACAGTTCCCGATCAGAAAACAGACGGACCCCTCGGAATGCCCGGGGGTGGCGATCACCTTCACGCGGAAGGGTCCGAAAGAAAGCGTTTCTTCTCCCGAAAAACGAAAATCGGCTTCAAAGGGTGTATAGGGAAAGCCGAAAGACGCCGCCAGGTTTCCCTTTCCGCTCAGCATATACTCGTCGCGGACGGAAATTCCGACGGGAATACCCGCCGCTTTCGCGTCTGCCCCGCCCGATATATGATCGAAATGTCCGTGCGTAAAAAGAACCGAAACGGGCTTGAGTCTCCTTTCCGTCATTTCGCGTCTGATTTTCAAAAAATCCCCTCCGAGGTCGATAATCAGACAATTTTTTGTCTCTTCGTCCTCGATCAGATAACAGTTCGCACCGAGCGGGCGAACGGGAAAAACGTGTATTTTCATCATGTCAGCGTCCTGAAAACGTCAATGATATCGGGGTTTTGTTTTACTTTGGAAATGAGAAGATCAAGGTCTTCTTTCTTGTTGAGCTTGATGGTGAAATCGACGATGGAATGATGATTTTTGCTGTCCACCCTTCCGTTGACGCCGATGATGGTGAACCCGCACGAAGTGCAGACGTTGGAAACGGTGACGAGAATAGGCGCGTCCTCTCCGCCGATCACTTTGAGCGAGACGGAATAACTCGACTGTTTCCCCGTCCATTCCGCTTCGAGAAGCCTGTCCGGTTCCTCGTTCCGCATATTCGGACAATCCCGACGATGAACGGTGATGCCCCGCCCGCGGGAAACGTAACCGACGATATCGTCGCCCGGCACGGGATTACAGCACCCCGCGAAGCGGACGAGAAGCCCTTCCATGCCTTTGATTTTTACCCCGCCCAGATTTTCCGTCGGCTTCTGCGGTCGGTTGATATATTTTTTTTCGGGAACGGGTATCTCTTTGCGGTAAAAATCAATGAGTTTCAGAAGGACCTGATTGACGGACACCGCACCGCATCCGACGGCGGCGTACATTTCGTCCACCGTCGAAAAAGAAAGTTTCTGTCCGACCCGCTCGAACGAGACGGGATTGAGCAGTTCGCCGAAGTTATAGCCGCGGTTTTTCGCTTCCGCTTCCAGCATGGACTTACCGAGTTTCTGATTGTCCTCCGCCATGCTCTTTTTGAAAAACGCCTTGATCTTCGCCTTTGCGCCCGAAGATTTCGCGATCCTGAGCCAGTCCCAACTCGGTCCCTTGGAGAGTTTTGAAGTGACGATCTCGACGACGTCTCCCACGCAGAGAGTCGTGTTCAGCGGCACGATTTTTCCGTTTACCTTCGCGCCGACACATTTATTGCCGACTTCGGTATGGATCCTGTAAGCGAAATCGATGGGGGTTGCGTCTTTGACGAGGGCGATCACTTCTCCCTTGGGAGTAAAGACGAGCACTTCGCTGTTATAGACGTCCCCTTTCAGACTCTCGATAAACTCGGTGGAATTGTTCAGACCGCCCTGCCATTCCATGACTTCGCGGATCCAGGAAAGGCGTTTGTCGAAACTGTCCGCGCCCTCTTTGTTCTCCTTGTATTTCCAATGCGCCGCGATACCGAATTCCGCCGTACGGTTCATCTCTTTGGTGCGGATCTGAATTTCAAAAATACGCCCGATATCCGTCACGACGGTCGTGTGAAGGGATTGGTACATATTTTCTTTCGGCATGGCGATATAGTCTTTGATCCTGCCGGGAATGGGTTTCCATTTCTTATGGATCTTGCCGAGCAGTTCGTAACACTCGTCCACCGTGTCCACGATAACGCGGACGGCGGTCAGATCATAAATCTGATCGAGCGTTTTCCCCTGCCGTTTCATCTTTTTATAGATGGAATAGAAATGTTTGGGTCTGCCGAATACCTCGCCGACGATATTCGATTCCGAGAGGATCTCTTTCAGTTCCCCCACGGCGTATTCCACGAACTGTTGCCGTTCGGCGAGTTTGGAATGGATGTTGACGGACAGAAATTCGTAGGCTTCCGGGTCGATATATTTCAGACAGAGGTCTTCCAACTCGCATTTGATCTGCGAAATACCTAACCTGCCCGCAAGAGGCGCGTAAATATCGAGCGTTTCGTGCGCGATCCTCTGCTGCCGCTCGGGCGAGAGGAAATTGAGCGAACGCATATTATGCAAACGGTCGGCAAGTTTGATGATGATGACGCGGATATCCTTTGCCATCGAGACGAAGATCTTTTTAAAATTTTCCGCCTGCGCTTCCTCGCGGGATTTAAATTCGATCTTATCCAGTTTGGTAACGCCCTCGACGAGTTCCGGAATTTCGCTTCCGAATTCCTTTTCAATATCCCCTTCCGAGACGGGGGTGTCCTCGATGACGTCGTGCAGAAAAGACGCCGCCACGGAAAT
>CAMAJQ010000245.1 GCA_945835865.1 uncultured Clostridia bacterium | reverse complement strand
CGATCGCAGCCTCAACCGCCGCGACCTCACCCGTCAGCATGGCGTACGATTTTCCGCACATGCCCCTTGCCAGACGGATCTCGATCAGTCTGACTTCCGAAGTCTTGACGGCGTTATCGCTGGCGACGATGATCTGCGCCGCGTCGAAGGTCTCGATCACGCCGAGGGCGTTGACCGAATCGACGGCGGTCGTTCCCGAAATGGCAGGAAAAATACTGTCGTCGGGATTTCCGAGCACGAAACTGTCGATCAGCTGACTTTCCGAAATGGTTTTCGCCGCGTCTACAGCGGCTCTCACCGCACTCAAATCCCCCGTGACGATGGAGATGTATTTGCCGGGACAAACCGTCTGGGCTTCCACGATATCGACGTCGGAAGTTTTTACCATCAGATCGGTCGCCGTGACGCCGGACGAGACCGTCTTGAATTCTATCATTCCAATTGCTCTGCTCATGGTCTACCTCATGCCTTAACCTTGATTTCCACGTAAAGGTCGTTGACTTCCGTGACGATACCGTCGATCGAAGCGTGAACGTTGACGGAAAGTCCCTGTGCTGCCTCCGCTACGATTTGCCCCTTTTTCACTTCGTCTCCGACTTTGACGACGGCTTTCGCCGGCGCGCCGATGTGTTGAGAGAGAACGATACGGACGCATCTGAATCCCGTGACCTCTTCGTTCTCGAGCGGGGCGGACACTTCGTATTCGGATACGCCGAGCCTCGCGATGAGTCTGTCGATCGGCACTTCTCTGTAATCGCGAAGGGGGCTGACGGGAGCGGCTTTCACGTCCGGCGAGGGTCTGACGCCTGCCGCACGAAGCCCGGCTTTGACCTTCTGAATGATCTTTCTCGGAGAAAGCCCCTGCGGACAAGCGTAATTTTCGCATACGCCGCAGGAAGAGCAATAGAAAGCGTTCGTGAAATCGGCGGGATTGTTGATCCTGCCGCACGCCGTCGCCCTCATGATCAGATGGGGCTGAATCGGATGACCGAGATTATGTCTCGGGCACAAATCGGTACAGAGTTGACACTGGCAGCAACTCGCCGCCGCGCGCGCCGCCTCAATGGTCACTTCGCTGCGCGCTCTTCTGAGCAATCCGTGGTCTTTGGGAAAAACGAACACGGAATTGGTCGTTTTCTTTACGAGATCGGTCGGCTTCTGTTCGAGACCCATCATCGGCCCGCCGACCCAATAAGTATAGTCGTCGATCGTCGGTCCTCCTGCGAGGGAAACGACTTCCCGTAAGGTGATACCGAGAGGCACCCTGACCGTTTTCGGCGTTTTAACCTTACCCGAAACGGTGATCAGTTTACTCGTAACGGGTGTGGATCCGTTGATCGCATAATACGCGTTGTACATCGTCTCGACGTTATAGACGATCACTCCGATCTCAATGGGAATACCGCCCGGTCTGACGACCTTGCCCGTCGCACAATACGCCGTGACCACCTCGTCTCCCGCAGGATAAACGGAATCGAGACGACAGACGGAAAGATTAGGATAATCGGGCAAAACGCCTTCGATCGCAGCAATCGTGCTTTCGTAATGCGATTTGATACAGATTTTACCCTCTTTTGCCCCGACCGACTGACGGACGATATCAAAAGCGTCGAGAACCTCCTTCGTACATTGTTGAAGAAGTTGTTTGTGAAGTTCGAGCAAAGGCTCGCATTCCGCACAGTTGAGAAGGACGACTTCCGCTTTCGGATTGAGTTTGGCGTACGAAGGAAACCCCGCGCCGCCCGCTCCGACGATTCCGTTCTCTCTCAGTACGGTACTTAAAGCAGAAAGTTCCATAGACTATATCTCCAGATTCTGACCTTCGTCGATGATGCCGACGATCGCCGCGTCGATGGGGGCGTTCTCCACTCCGCATCCGACTCTCGCCGCACTTCCCTGCGCCACGAGGACGAGTTCGCCGATCCCCGCGCCGACCTTGTCGACGGCGACGATACGGTTATCGATCTTCAGGCTCGGAATCGGTTCGACAATCATAAATTTGTTCCCGACGAGGTTGTCGCATTTTCTCGTGGACACGACGTAACCAACAACTTTTCCGATTAACATTGATTCATTCCTTTTTTCCGGCGCCGTAATAGTACTCCCTCAGTACAGGGAATTTATTTCCGGCAGGGGAAACGATATATACGCATTCCGTCGGAAGAGACCGCCGGAGAAAAGCGCCGAACCCACGGCTCCTCTTCTCATTCAGTCGAAAACGCCGGACGGAAAACGCGATCCCGTTCTTTGCAAACAACCGTTTGCGTCAGATTCCGAGATCTTTGACGATTTCGGCTGTCATGCCGGTAGAGATCTTCGCGGCATTCGCCTCGTCCGTATCGATATGCATCTCCAGCGTGAAAGTGGGATCCACGCGAATGAGTACGTTGTTGAAAACGGTTGCTCGTTCGTTATCCACTTTGACGGAAACGATATCTCCGTTGTTCACGCCTGCGGCGAGAGCGTCGTTCGGCGACATATGAATATGCCTTTTGGCGATGATACAACCTTCTTTCAGATAAATCACGCCGCAGGGACCGACGACCGCGATGGGCGACGAGCCCGCTATATTTCCGGACTCCCTTACGGGGGCTTTTATTCCGAGTTTAACAGCG
>CAMAJQ010000244.1 GCA_945835865.1 uncultured Clostridia bacterium | reverse complement strand
TCCATTCGGAACAGAAGACGTAGTCGAGCCACGTTTTCACGTTGTCGTTCTGCAATTTTTCATAGATGTTTTCATTGAACTCGCTGCGGTTGAAACTCTTGATCTCCTTTACGCCCATAATCGACTCCACGAGAAAGGCACATCGGTTGGAGGCTTTCGCCTTGCATTTTTCCTGATGGAATTTCGATCTTTTCCGGATGAGATTGATGCAGAGAAGAAGAGGGATCATCGTCGCGACGATGACGAGGGTCAGCCAGCCGCTGAGATAGAACATAAAGCCGAGCACGACGGCGATACGCAGAAACGACACGATCAGGTTGATAAAACTCGTGGAGAAGAAATTTGCGACGTTATCCACGTAGTTCGTCACGCGGATGACGATTTTCCCCGCCGGACGGTTATCGAAAAAGTCGAAAGGCAGCCTCATGAGGTTATCGAAAACGTCCTTGCGGATGAGACAGATGATCTTCTGCCCCGTTTTTCCCATGACGTAGGAATTGACGAAATTGATGACGACGTCCAGAATTCCGATCGTCACGAGGGAAAAGATAATTTTCGCAAATTCCCTGTAATCTTCCGAAACGACGACGTAATCGGTCAGCCGTTCGACGAAGAACGGGGGGAGAAGAGCGAGTACGGACGAAAGAATCAGAAGGACCATCACGCCGATAAACGACCACTTGAAGCGGAAGACGTATTTCATGATGGAGAAAACGGAGGAAAGATTGATCTTGTGTTCGACCTGTTCGTCCTTATAATACGTATTTCTCACGGTCTTATTCCTCCTCGCTCTCGCTCGACTGAAGCCTGACGACGTCCGCGAATACTCCGTTCGCCGCGACGAGCTCGTCGTAAGTTCCCTTTTCGACGATCCTGCCGTTTTCGAGATAGACGATGACGTCGCAATCCTTCACGGAGGAGACTTTATGCGCCGAAATGATCAGCGTCTTATGAGGATACTTTTCCTTGATCGTCATGAGAAGGTCGTGTTCCGTCGTGCGGTCGAGCGCGCTCGTCGCATCGTCGAGAATGAGAATGGGCGAATTTTTGATCAGCGCCCTCGCGACCGAGATCCTCTGTTTCTGTCCGCCGGAAAGCCCGAGTCCCTTTTCCCCGACGATCGTCTCGTAGCCGTCGGTCAGAGAACGGATAAATTTATGCGCCTGAGCGAATTTTGCCGCGGCAATAATCTCGGAAAACGCCGCGTTCGGTCTGGAAAAGGCAATGTTGGCGTCGATCGTATCGGAGAAAAGGAAAACGTCCTGAAAAACGTAGGAAAACTGACTTCTCAGTTCCTCGATATCGTATTCTTTGATGTTTTTACATCCGAGGAAGATCTCTCCCGTATAATCGGGAATGATATCCGAAAGAGTTTTGAGAAGGGCGGATTTGCCGCTTCCCGTCTCTCCCATAACGCCGAGTTTCATCCCGTAAGGAATCTCCAGATTGATATCGTGAAGAACCTCTTTTCCGTCCTCCTGCAGTGAAACGTGACGGACGGAAAGATCGAAATTGCGGAATTTCAGATGCCCTTTTTTCTCGGGGACTTCTTCCTCGTCCATAAACTTACGGAAACGCTCGCCGCTGACCTTATACTGTTCAAGGGTATAAAGATAAGAATTGAGCGCGGTGATATAACTCATAATATTCATCACGTACGAGGTGCATGCGACGAGAACGCCGATACGGATATCTCCCCGTATCGCAAAAAATCCGCCGACGCCGATGGTCAGGACGTACGCCGTTTGGCGCAGGGCGTTGAAGACGATGTTATATTTCGACTGAACTTCCACCTGACGGAAAAACGCCTGCTTGCAGTTTTCGTTTTTTTGAGCAAACTGCTCTTTCGCCAGGTCTTCGTTGGCGTAGGATTTGACGAGTCGGATCCCGTTTACGTGTTCCTGCACGAAAAGGTTCATCTCTGCGTTGCGGTCGCGGATATCCGAGGAAACGATCTTGCTCGCCCGCATATACCTTCTCAACACGAGGAAGAGAACGGGCGAAACGAGCAAGGGGATCAGAATGAGCGTGACCTGATAATACACGAGAAACACGCACGCGACGACGAGCATAAAGACGACGTCGATGATGGCGAGCGCCCCCCAGGAATAGTATTCCTTAAAACAGATGATATCGCTCTCCATCGTGGTGAGAAGATCGCCCGTATTGTATTTTTCGAGAGATTTTTCGCTCATACGGAGCAATTTCCGATAGGAAGCCGCCCGCATATCGTTTTCCGCGAGAACGCCGTTTTTCCGGAACAGATTGTTCCGGACGATGATGAGCGCACATCGGATCAGGATCAGGATCATGAAGACGACGGCGATGGAAACGAGCAGACGAAAAGAGCCCAGCTCGCCGAAGCTTCCGCTGATGAGCCAGCGGAACATGGGATTGCAATCGATTTCGTCGCCCGGCTTATAGTTCACGACGCCGTCGAAAATCAGTTGCGACAGAATGGGAGTGATCAGCCCGATAAAAATGGCGATCTCGCCCATGATCTGACAGTATGCGGCAAGTTTGACTCTTTTCGTGTAGAAGTTTTTAAAACCCCATTGAACGGTATCCATGACAGACTCTTTGCCCGACCCCTCGTATTTACGGTTCTCCCGTGACGATCAGACTGTT
>CAMAJQ010000243.1 GCA_945835865.1 uncultured Clostridia bacterium | reverse complement strand
TCCCCCGTCGATCTTCAGCGAATTATTGGCGTTCACCGTGATCGCCGTTCCGTTGGTGGAAGAGACGAAATTTCTGACCGTCGCTTTGCGGAACTCGACCGTACTCCCGTTCCCTGCGGAAGAAGCATTTCCGACTGTCAGAAAGCCTACGCCCGTTCTCTCGGCAAAGGCGTTCTTATTTCCGTCGAAAGTGATCGTGCCCGCGTCGTCCGTCGATTTTCCGAAACGTACGCTGACCTTGCCGTCTTTGGGCACGGCAAACATGGGAGAAGAAGTCATGTTTTCCCCGAGCGTCACCGTGACGTCCTTTTCGGCATAGATCACGTAACTCATCCCCGCTTTGAAGGTGAGCGTTTCGGAAACGGTCAGATCGCCGTCGATGCGGATCTCTTTCACCGTCCCCTCCGTCGCGCTTTCGATTTGGCTCTTCAGCGCCGTAAAGGCGGGATCGACCTCCCCTTCCGCGCCCGCCGTAACGGCGAGCCCTGCCGTCAGCGACAGAGCGAATACCGCCGTCGCCAGACACAACAAATACCTTTTCAAAGATCTCATTTGATCCTCCTTATTTTACGGCTTTCCGCCGTTTTTTTTGTTTTTCCGACCGCCCCGCGTCCATACCCGGCGGCGGTTGCGTTTTTATCCTTTTACCGCACCCATTGCAAGCCCTTCCACGAACTGTTTCTGAACGAGCAGATACACGACGAGCGGAGGGACCATCATCACGGTGGCAATTGCAAAAGTCTTCGGATAATCGGGTCCTCCCATTCTCTGCGGATTGGAAAACAGTTCCATCAGCGTCGCCGCCGTAGTGGCGAGAAGGCGATACTGCGTCTTGCTCGGCAGCATGATCAGACTCGTCATATAATCGTTCCAGTTGGCGATAAACGTGTTCAGAATCATCATTGAGAAGATGGGGCGGACGAGAGGAAGATAAAGTTGAAGAACGATCCGCACGAAACTTGCCCCGTCGATCTCTCCACTCTCCGCCATGTCGTTCCCGAGGGAGACGAAACACTGACGGAACAGAAAAATAGAGTAAGCGCTCACCCAGCCCGTGACGTAAAGCACGCCGGGATTATCCACCCAGCCCGTACCGCCTCTTCCCAGAATATCGTTTCCCCCGACCAGAGGAAATCTGCTCATCCAGATGAAGTTGGGCACCATCATCGCGACGCCCGGGATCATAGTGGAACTCAGCAGAATCGTAAACACGATCCTCTTGAATTTAAATCTCACTTTGGCAAAGACGTATCCGCCGAACGAGGAGACGAGAAGCGAAACGGTAAAACCGACGACCATTCTCGAAACCGTCAGAAACATCGGGAATAGGATATCCGTTTCCGCCTTGAATAAAATCGCGTAATTCCCGAGTTCCGCAAACGGATGCCGCGGCACCGGCAGAAGAAGGGAAGAATTGTATTCCTCCATCGAAGAGAGAGAGCCGAGAAGGGAATACAGGAAGGGATAGACCATGATCACCCCGCCGATTGAAAGGAAGAGGTACGGTCCGATTTTCTGAAGCGCCGCCGCAAGCGGAGAAGTCTTCTTGATTTCGTATTTCCGCATATTCCGTCAGTCCTCCACTTTCAGAATACCGCTGTCCGACACTTTGATATTGAAAAAGGTCAGAATCAGAACGATGAACATCACGATGACCGAAAGCGCGCAGGAGAAGCCGTATTTGAAATTCTTGAACGCCTCGTCGTACAGTCGGTACAAAATGACCTTGGTCGACTGGTCGGGCCCGCCGTTGCTGATGAGGAGAACGGGCTCGAAAATGTTGAAAGCCCCGATAAACCCCGTGATGAGAATATACCCGAGCATGGGACGCAAAAGAGGCAGAGTGATATAGGCAAGTTTTTGTCTGCGGTTGACGCCGTCGAGTTCCGCCGCTTCGTAAACGGACTTATCGATCCCGTTCAGACCCGCGAGAAAATACATTGCCGTGCCGCCGGTGCCTCCCCACGTGACGATGAAAATGATCCAGAAATACATCCAGCCCGTGGAAAGTTTCCAGAAGATCATCTCATGCCCCAACGCCTCGAGAATACGGTTGATCGTACCGTCGTTGGCGAGCATCACGTTAAAAAATTCGCTGACGATCGCCCCCGAAAGCAATCCGGGGATATACCAGATCATCCTGAAAAACGTGCTTCCTTTCGAGATCGATTTCATGGCGACCGCCGCGAGAAAGCCGAAAAACATTCCCGCGACAACCACCCCCACCGCGATGGTGAAAGTGATCAGAATCGACTTGAAATACTCGGGATAGCGGAAGACGTCCGCATAGTTTTTGAATCCGACCCATTCCGAAACGAACTTGCCCGCGACGATCTTCTCCCCGTAATTGGAGAAGGACATCACGAACAATATGACGATCGGAACGATGGTAAACAGGGAAAAATAGAGCAGAATGGGGGTCATGACCGCCCACCCCTTCACGTTGTCTCTTGCGCTTTTAGTCATCGTAACGCCTCCGTTCTCCTTTGGTCTTACCCTTCCGACGGCTTATCGGTTCAGACATTCGACCATCTCGGCGTGCGTGACGGGCATTGCCTCCGCGACCGTCTTTTTATCCGTCGTATAAACCTGATTGACGAAGGTTTTCCAGGAATCCCAGATCAGCGA
>CAMAJQ010000242.1 GCA_945835865.1 uncultured Clostridia bacterium | reverse complement strand
TACCGAAGGAGCGGCTCAGCAGGCGATCGACCTCGGAAAAATCGCCCGCATCGGGTGTATTCTCATCGTGTTTTACGCATGCGGCGCTCTGTGTAATTACCTTTCGTCTTTTATCATGGCGGGGGTGACGCAGCGGTTTGCCTACGGCATGAGAAAGAAAATTTCCGAAAAGATCAACCGGATCCCTCTCAGTTATTACGACGCGCGTCAGTACGGTGATACTCTTTCCATCGTGACGAACGATATCGATACGGTCAGTCAGTCGATGGAACAGGCGGTCACCATGTTCCTGTCTTCGCTGTTTATGCTGGTCGGCGTGCTGATCGCTATGTTCGTCACCCGTTGGCAGATGGCGCTGACGGCACTCCTCATCGTGCCGATCATGCTCTGCATCGTCGCGTTTATCACCAAATACGCAATGCCGCAATTCCGCAAAAGGCAGATCATTCTCGGCGCGCTCGACGGAAAAGTCGAGGAGAACTTTTCGGGATTGACCGTCATCAAGGCGTTCGGCGCGGGGAAACGCAAAAAAGAAGAATTTGAAAAGTGCAATCAGGATATGCGCAAGGCGATGTTCCGCGCACAGATGATTTCGGGCGTCATGCAGCCTCTTTCTTCCTTCGTGTCCTACTTCGCCTACGCGGCGGTCTGCGTGGTCGGCGGGCTCCTGCTCAATCAGGGCACGATCACCTACGGAACGATCACGGCGTTTCTCGTTTACGTCAACCTCTTCCAGAGCCCCATGACCCAAATCGCGCAGGCAATGAACTCTCTGCAGATGGCGGCGGGGGCGGCGAGCAGAGTCAACGAATTCCTCGCCGAGAAAGAACTATCCGACGAGAGCGGAAAAAGCAGAAAACTTCTCCTTTCGGACGATTCCGTCATCCGCGGGGAAGTGGAGTTCCGCAACGTCCGTTTCGGTTACGATCCCGAAAAGATCATCATTCCCGATTTTTCGGCGAAAGTCCGTCCCGGAATGAAGGTGGCGATCGTCGGACCGACTGGCGCCGGCAAAACGACGATGGTCAATCTGCTCATGCGCTTTTACGAGGTGAACGGCGGCGATATCACGATCGACGGCGTTTCGGTCAAAGATATGCCGCGCGAAGAGATCCACGATATCTTCGGCATGGTCCTGCAGGATACCTGGATGTTCGAGGGAACGTTGCGGGAAAACATCCTCTTCTCCAAGACGGGCGTTTCGGACGAAGAACTCGAAAATATCTGCAGAGAAGCGGGGATATCCCATTTCGTTCACACTCTGCCGAACGGGCTCGATACCTACATGGATGGCGAAGCGAGCGTTTCGGGCGGGCAGAAACAACTGATCACGATCGCCCGAGCCATGGCGGAAAAGGCTCCGTTGCTCATTCTCGACGAGGCGACGAGTAACGTCGATACGCGTACAGAAGAGGTCATTCAACAGGCGATGGACAGACTGACGCAAGGCAGAACGAGTTTCGTCATCGCGCACAGGCTTTCCACGATCAGAAACGCCGATCTTATCCTCGTGATGAAGGACGGAAACATCATCGAGCAGGGTACGCACGACAGTCTGATGGCTCTCGGCGGATTCTACTCGGGACTGTACAATTCGCAGTTTGCTGCCGAATAAACGAAAAATGCAGAACAGACGGAGAGGAAACGCCCCGTTCGTAGTTTATCCTGCCGGGCTTTTCCTGACCGTAGAAGAGAGGAGGAAAAAGGACGAACGAGAAACCCTCCCCCTTTCCCGGAGAGAGAAAGGGGGAGGGTCCTTTTAATCGGTATTGCTTTTTCCGTTAGGATCCGTTTCGGGGTTCTCGTCCGGAACGCATCGTACGGTTACGGTCGCCGGTCCGCCGAAAGCGATTTCCGCAACTGCCGCTCCGCTTTCCGACCAGATCAGAGAATTTCCTTCGTAGACGGATATTTTCCCTTGTCCGGCGGAATGCTTTCCGGAAGAGACGATTCTGATTTTAACCGTCTAGCAAGGGACCGTCGGGTCGACGGGATAACCGCAGTGCGGACAAAAATTTGCCGCGTCCGAAAGGTCTTTTCCGCATTCGGGACATGAAACGATAGCCATAATTTTTCCCCTCCGTTCATAAAAAAAGTGCGCCAACCGCAGCCGACGCACAAAAACGCAGACTCCGATTGTCGCTCAACAAACTCTATGTAAAATGGATCTGGCACTTACATTGAAAGGAATCCGCATTTTATCAAATTCAACAATGTAAGCGCAGCAAAAAAAGAGCGTATTATCCCCTGAAAGAAAAATAGACCCATCTTTACCGTTATTCGTTTGTTGAGCGTATTCAGTATAACCGAAACGGAGCGTTTTGTCAAGCGATTCCGCGTGAAAAAGGACCTGACGGCAAAAGCCGGGTCCTTCGGTTTGTCCGATGCGGATCAATAGATGCGGCGGGAAGGGATGACGACCTGCGCTTTCTTTTCTTCTTTGGGTTCGGCGATTTTCCTGCCGACCGAGCAGAGGAGAAGAAGAAACGCAAGACCGCAGGAAACGATCTGCCCCGTAAAACGGAATGGATTATCTCCGGAATCCGAAAGATCGCACAGTTTATCGGCGAAGAGAATGTGTGCGACGAGAACGGCGACCGTCAACAGGAAAGCGAAAGAACAGAGCATG
>CAMAJQ010000241.1 GCA_945835865.1 uncultured Clostridia bacterium | reverse complement strand
AGTTTTTGTGACAACTTCAATTCCTTTCTTCTTTCCTTAACCTTATCAGTTAGCGAAACAAGCGTTGATTGAATCGTTGGAGTATTTACAAAATCACTAATGTCAAATATTTTCTTCATAGTGCTAATATTTTAGCACTTTTATATGTTTTTGTCAATAATTTGCTCATATATTAGCACTTTTAATTTTTAAAATTTAGCACGCTTTCGCTGGGCTCTTGAAAACCTTTACGGTATACTTTGCTTAACAATCATATACAGAGGCAAAAATGGCAAGTATATACGGATTTACATTAAAGAAAAGAAAAACCTTTCATGGGCTCGACTGGCAAGGAAATCAAGGCGACCTTTATTATAACGGCAAAAAGGTGGCTTGGTATAACGACAGCGGAAACGGCGGTTCGTGCGATATCGTCTACTACGATAACTCCTATGCTCCTATCCTGGCAGAAACGATTAAGCGCTATTTCAAGGAACGACCGATAATCACGGAGTACGGCGAGTTAGACGGTGACGAAGATTTATTTATGGCAGAACTCCTGCAACTACACTGATTATTTTCTCTAATACTTGTCTCATATGTTTGACAAACCTACACTCTAAAATTACCTAAACTTTGATACGGGTTGACAAGTCCATCCGTACAAACGATTACGCCGTCAAGGTCGGAAAAATCATAGATTTCATAAGCCCGTTAAAACTTTTTTCACTAAGTAGAAGCGTTTAGGTATAAAAAAATCAGTCACTCCACGAAAGAAGTGACTGACGGCTGGCCTGCCTGATTGGAGTCGAACCAACGGCGTTCCGCTTAGGAGGCGGACCCTCTATCCTACTGAGGTACAGGCAGATGTGTCAAAATTATAGCACGATTCAAAAGTTATTGCAAAAGATTTTTGATACCGAAATAATACCCAAAACAATACCTGATATTATTTGATAATGTAGTAATCACAATATATAGTGGTCTTATGGCAGTCATCTCGCTATATATTGTGGTTTTTTCCGAGTTAAAAACACCCTTAGGAGGGGCTTGTTATATCCATTTAACTAAGGAAGCAAAAATATATATCCTCTCGGATGAAACGCAGCCGCATTCCGCAGGATCTCTCTTATTTTACTATATTTTTTTGCGAAAGTCAACGACCGCGGGCCGTATTTCCGAAAATTTTTCTTCCGTACGGAAAACGGAAGGGTTTTCCGGAAAGGACGTTTCCGAGATTTCCTGAAACGGCTCCCGGGGATTTCCTGAAACGGCGACCGTGCTCCTTCTTGATTTCCGAATCCGCCGTCCGGGCGGACACTGTCCCTCTGTCTCAAACGCGGCCTTCCCGTTTTTAAGGGGACATTTCAGCGTGCGCGGGACGGCTCTTTCGTTCTCTTTTCTCCCGGGAGAGGCGGGGGAAGCATTGTTCCGGGATTGCGCAGTACCGTGGGCGGCAACGGGACAGGGCGGAAGTGGCGGGGATACCGCGTGGGGCGGCAACGGAATAGCATGGGGCAGCGTCGGGAAGGGCGGGGCTATCGTTGAGATATTATATTTTCCTTCGTCTGTTGCTCCGGAATCGGAAAGGGTTTTCCGGAATGCCCGTTTCCGTGTTTTCGTCCGCGAAGAAGGGCTCGAAAAGGGGGAAATCCCGTCTTTTTTTTGTGCGGGAAGGGTCGGACGGGAAAACTCGTCTTTCTTTTTTCACCGTTTTTTCTTCTCCGCGTCCGGTCGGAAGGCGGGAAATTCGCCTTGCGGGCGACGGATGACCTTTGAATTTTCAAGGTTTGTTGAAAATTTCATATTGACAGCAAGAAGTTTTCATGAGATAATAATTTCGTCCGAAAGGATTGCACGAACGCTCAGGAGGTTTTACCATGAAGAAAAAAATACGGCTGGCGGCTTTGCTGTTGACGGCGTTATTCGCGCTCGCATCGTGCGGGAAAAACGGAGGGGAGTCTTCCGGGAGCGGTGAATCGTACGGAGAGTCCGCAAAAGAGTTCGCAAAGGAAACGATGCCGGAATATATCAACGCGCCCGCAGAAAATCCGTTTATCGTCGGAATGTGGGTCGGTATCCCCGAATACAAAACGATTCTCGACGAAAACGATTTCGTCGTGGGGCAGACGGCGTGGACGAACGAAGAGTTTCTGCAGCAGTACGTCTGGATCAAAGAGGCGGGCTTCAACCTTGCAAGCACCCCCAACGGTATTTTTTCTACCGATCATATCATCCGGTTGCTGGAAGCGGCGGACGAGGTGGGGATCGATCAACTGGTATGGGACGCGTCGCTGAATAACGTTCTTCTCAACACCTCTCTTTCGGACGACGAAGCGTTGGCACAGGCGAGGCGTATCGTCATGGAGTATAAAGATTACGATTCTTTTTACGGGAACATGATCACGGACGAACCCGGCGTGACCGAGTTCGCTGCTCTGAAGATCGCCGCCGAACGCTACAAGAAGTTGTTGCCGGATAAGATGTTCTATCTCAATCTTTTCCCGGTCGTCGCGACGCCGACGCAACTGCAGTGCGACAGTTACGAGGAATATCTTCAGGAATACGGCACTCTCGGATTGGATTATCTCTGCTACGATCACTATCCTCTGGTCGGAAGCGGGAACAATTCCAGGCTGGTAGATACCTTCC
>CAMAJQ010000240.1 GCA_945835865.1 uncultured Clostridia bacterium | reverse complement strand
GTGGCGCTCTGCCTCGTCGGAAGCGCGATTACCGGTTCGGTCAGCGGCATTTTCATGAAAAATCTGTACGATCAGATCGAAAACGCATTGCAATTCGGCGTCGACGCCTATTGGGGCAAAATCGTCGGTATCATCCTGATGATGTGCTCCGTCTATCTTCTTTCCGTCGTTTTTACCTTCCTCTTTACCCGCATCGGCGCGGTTGTCACCCAGGGCTTTCTGAAAAAAATGAGGGAGAAAATGTTCGCGGGGATGCAGAAATTGCCCGTGAGATATTTCGATACGCATAAGCACGGAGATATCATGAGTTATTATACCAACGATATCGACGCGCTCCGGCAGTTGATCTCTCAGAGTATCCCGCAGTTCTGTTCCTCTGTCATCACCGTGACGATGGTCTTTTTCATCATGATATACTACAGCGTCTGGCTGACGCTCATCGTGCTCGCGGCGGTATTCGCCATGATCCGCGTCACGGCGAAGATCGGAGGAGGATCGGCGAAATATTTCGTCCGCCAGCAACGGGCGCTCGGCAAGGCGGAAGGGTATATCGAGGAATCGATGAACGGGCAAAAGGTCATCAAGGTCTTCAATCACGAAGAGAAATCCAAACAGGAATTCGACGCGCTCAACGAAGCGCTCTTCGAGGATTCGGAAAAGGCGAACCGTTACGCGAACATTCTCATGCCCGTGCTCGGCAATATCGGAAATATTCTCTACGTCGTCATCGCGTTCGTGGGCGGATTTCTCTATCTGTTTTCCAACGGCGCGCCCGTCAACCTTTCTTTTGAAAATCTCTTTACGGGCGGGAATATGCTTGCCCCCATCTCCCTTTCCGCCGTCATTGCGTTTCTTAATATGGCGAAACAGTTTTCCAACCAGATCTCGCAGGTTTCCAACCAGATCAACTCGGTTGCGATGGGTCTTGCGGGAGCAGGCAGAATCTTTGCGCTCATTGACGAGAAGCCCGAGACAGACGAGGGGTATGTCACCCTCGTCAACGCGGTGATCTCAGAGGACGGAAAGGTGACCGAATCGGAAACGAGAACGGGGAAATGGGCGTGGCGTCATCCCCATGCGGCGGACGGTACGGTCACGTATACGCCGTTGAAAGGCGATATCGTCATGGACGGGGTGGACTTCGGCTATACGCCCGATAAAATCGTCCTTCACGACGTCAGTCTTCACGCGGAACCGGGTAAAAAGTTTGCTTTCGTCGGCGCGACGGGTGCAGGGAAAACGACGATCACCAACCTCATCAACCGCTTTTACGACATTGCCGACGGGAAGATCCGCTACGACGGGATCAACGTCAATAAGATCCGGAAATCAGACCTGCGGCGTTCGCTCGGCATCGTTCTGCAGGATACCAACCTCTTCACGGGGACGGTCATGGAGAACATCCGCTACGGGAAACTCGACGCGACGGACGAGGAAGTTTACGCCGCGGCGAAACTTGCAAACGCGCACAGTTTCATCACGAGACTTCCGCAAGGGTATCAGACCATGCTGACGAGCGACGGAGCCAATCTTTCGCAAGGGCAGAGGCAGCTTCTCTCCATTGCGAGAGCGGCGGTCTGCAACGCCCCCGTCATGATTATGGACGAGGCGACCTCTTCCATCGATACGAGAACGGAATTGATCGTTCAGCAGGGAACGGACAGACTGATGGAGGGCAGAACGGTATTCGTGATCGCGCACCGGCTTTCCACCGTACAGAATTCCGACGTGATCACCGTACTCGATCACGGACACGTGATCGAACAGGGAAATCACGATCAGCTCATCGCGAAAAAAGGCAAATATTATCAGTTGTACACGGGCGCATTCGAACTCGAATAAACCCGGACGAAAAAAACCGAAGCGGGGAATCGTGAGAAAGGATCCTTCTTTCCGCACGTTTTCCCGGCTTCGGTTTATTTTTACGGCGCTTTCTTTTTTCGACAGTCGAAAGCGACGGACAGCAGGTCCGGCAGTTTTCCGACGACGTAAGTCGCTCCGCTATTCTCTGCGGCTCCGCGGGGAGCAAAGAGACAGGTGTCCGCCCCGATCGCTCTGCCGAAGGCGACGTCGGTCAGGACGGAATCCCCGCAGACGAGCGTCCGATCGGGTGAAAATGCCGCTATCCCTTTTTTCACCGCTTCGCAAAAGCCTGCGTCCGGTTTCGGCCGACCGATTTCGTCGGAGATAAACAACCCTTGGAAAAATCCGTCGATCCCCGCTGCTTTCAGTCTGCCGCGCTGAACGTAGGATATCCCGTTTGTGACGAGATAAAGGCGGATCCCGCCTTCGGCGAGAGAAGCAAGGGTTTCTCTCGCTCCGTCGATCAGCAGGGAGGACGCGGCGAGTTTTTCACCGTACGACTTCGAGAATCCGGACGGATCGAAAGAAACGCCGATCTTTTCTGCGTACTCGAGAAAACGCGCCGTCAGCAAGGTCGGCTTGTCGATTTTCCCGAGGGAAAACAGATCCCAGTATTTCTGATTGATCGGCGCAAAGACGGAAAAATATTCTTCCTCGCAGGGGAGACGGAAACTTTCGCTCGTGCGGAGAAATGCGTTTTTTGCCGCAGACTGAAAATCAAAAAGGGTATCGTCGGCGTCACAGAGGATGACTTCGTATTTCATAACGGCTTCA
>CAMAJQ010000239.1 GCA_945835865.1 uncultured Clostridia bacterium | reverse complement strand
CGCCGGAAAGAGATGTCTCGTCAGATGCGATTTCAACGTTCCCATGAAGGATGGCGTCATCACCGATGAAAACCGTATTCAGGGGGCTCTTCCCACGATCAGATACCTGATGGAGCACGGGGCGAAAGTGATCCTTTGCTCGCACATGGGTAAACCGCACAACATATTCACCGAAGGCTTCGGTCTCAACAAAAAAGAAAAGAAAGCGGTCGAGGCGCTTCCCGAAGAGGAGAGAGCCGCCGCGAAGCAGGCATATATCGAAAAGGCGAAGACGGGAGATCTTAAAAAACTGACTCTCGCGCCCGTCGCGAAGAGACTCAACGAACTCCTCGACGGCAAAGTCGCCTTTGCTACCGATATCGTCGGCGCAGACGCCTGTGCAAAAGTAGCCGCTCTCAAAGACGGCGAATGCGTCCTGCTTGAAAACCTCCGCTTCGACGCGGGCGAAGAGGGCAGAGACGAGGCGTTCTGCAAAAAACTCGCCGGATTCTGCGATATTTACGTCAACGACGCTTTCGGCACCGCGCACCGCTCGCACGCTTCCACGGCGGCGATCGTCGAATACGGTTTCGTCAAGACCGCCGTATGCGGATTCCTCATCGAAAAAGAACTTTCGGTCATGGCGGACGCGCTGGAAAATCCCGTCAGACCTTTCGTCGCCATTCTCGGCGGCGCGAAAGTCGCGGATAAACTCAACGTCATTTCCAACCTTCTCGAAAAATGCGATACGCTCATCATCGGCGGCGGCATGGCGTATACCTTCCTCAAAGCGCAGGGCTACGAGGTCGGAACGTCTCTCGTGGACGATACCAAGATCGATTATTGCAAAGAGATGATGGAAAAAGCGGAAAAAGAAGGAAAGAAACTGCTTCTTCCCGTCGACGGCGTACAGGTAAAAGCTTTCCCCGATCCGATCGACGCTCCCGTGGAGACCTTCGTTCAGGACGTGGGCAATTTTGCGCCCGATATGGAATCGGTGGATATCGGTCCCAAGACGAGAACGCTTTACGCCGACGCGCTCAAGGGTGCGAAGACGATCATCTGGAACGGACCTATGGGCGTGTTTGAAAATCCGACCCTTGCCGCGGGTACGATGGCGATCGCTCAGGCGATGGCGAACTGCGACGGCGCGACCACGATCATCGGCGGCGGCGATTCCGCTGCGGCGGTCGCTCAGCTCGGTTACGCCGATAAGATGACCCACATTTCGACGGGCGGCGGCGCTTCTCTCGAACTCTTCGAAGGGAAGAAACTTCCCGGCATCGAATGTCTGAACGACAAGAACTGATTTCCCTGAAAACGACTCCGCCCGAAAAAGTCTTTCCGGGCGGAGAACATAAAAACGAAAAAAGGAATAAATAACATGAGAAAACCTCTGATTGCGGGCAACTGGAAAATGAACAAAACCATGGCGGAGACCAAAGAACTTATTTCCGCCATCGCTCCTAAGGTCAAGGACGCGGACTGCGACGTCGTGGTTTGCGTTCCCTATACCGATATTCAGACGGCGAAGAGAGCCGCGAAAGGTACGAATATCAAGATAGGTGCGGAAAACGTCCACTGGGCGCAGAGCGGCGCGTTCACCGGTGAAATTTCGGCGGACATGCTGAAAGAACTCAAAGTGGAATACGTCATCATCGGCCACAGCGAAAGAAGACAGTATTTCGGCGAGACCGACGAGACGGTCAACAAGAGAGTGCAGGCTGCGCTCGACGCAAAATTCAAGCCCATCGTCTGCGTGGGAGAAACGGAAGAGGAAAGAGAGAGCGGTATGACCGAAACGGTTCTTCTCCGTCAGGTCACGGAAGGGCTGAAAGGGTTCAAGAGCAAAGATTTCGATAAGATCGTCATTGCCTACGAGCCCGTCTGGGCGATCGGAACGGGCAAGACCGCCACGGCGACGGACGCAAACAACACCATCGGCTATATCCGCCACGTTCTCGCGAAGAAGTTCCACAGATCGATCGCGGAAAAGGCGAGAATTCTTTACGGCGGTTCCATGAACGTGAAGAACTGCAAAGAACTCATGGCGGAAGAAGAAATCGACGGCGGTCTGATCGGCGGCGCTTCTCTCAAGGCGGACGATTTCGCTTTCATCGTCAATTACGATAAATAATTCGCCGTCGCTGCGCGGACCGCGTCCGTCAGGCGAAGAAAGGGAAATTATAACGGCGGGGCGATCAGGACGATCGCTCCGCCGTATTTCTCCCGGATCATTCGTTTTCATGTAAAAAGGTCGGAACTCTCGTGTTCCGACCCGTTTTTTCGTTTCGCGGAGACCGTCTTTTCCGAAAAAAGAAAAGGTTTTTTTCAGTCCGTTCTTACCCCGCTCGGCGTGATGATATAGACGTCTTTTTCAATGACGCCGAGATTGCCGTTGATGGCGTAAAGCGCGCCGGAGAGGAGGTCGATCACCCTCTGAGACGTATTCGCGGAGAGTTCGTTCAGATAGACGATCGCAGGATTCCCTGCGAGCAGGGAATCGATGACGTCGGCTACCTCGTCGTAAGATTTCGGATGGTAAGAAGGAATGGTGTTTTTGGCGTTGCCCGTTTTTCCGGCAGAGACGTTTTTCCCTTCGGCAGAGCGTTTTTTCTCCGGTTCCGCCTGTTTTTTTCTGTCGTCCGACTTATTGCCGCC
>CAMAJQ010000238.1 GCA_945835865.1 uncultured Clostridia bacterium | reverse complement strand
CTCCTGCCTTTTCCGCTTCCTCTTTCAGTTCGGCAATGTGTTCTTTTGCGTAAAGAATCCGCGATACGGTGTAGAAGTCGTTCAGCACTTCGATGGGCGTCGTCAGGTTGAGTCTTGCGTAAACGTCCCGTTCGTCTTCGGTTGCCTCGATCGAATTTTTGTACAAAGCAGCGTCGTTCAAAGCGAAAACCGAGTACCGCAGAGTCGAGAAAGACAGGAAGATCTCGTCGTCTTTCAGGGGTGCGGTGCCGCCGTCCCCGCGAAGAACGGAACCGTAGAAATTCTTTTCGGAGGCGAGGTCCTGAAGGGCAAGCTCGGATTCTCTCGAAGAATAATACTCGTCGAAAGTATAAAAATCCTTTGCGCTCGGCGAGCGGTTGAGATAGGTTTCTCCCCTGCCGACGGGGGTGAAGGAGATGCCGTTCCTGCCGACCTGCGCTTCGATGAAGCCTTCGCCGAAAAAGAGGACGTTCGAGAGAGAGTAGGAGGTGACGAATTGCAGTTCTTCGCGGAGGAAAGCGAGACCGATCATGTCGACGAGCCCGTCCGTATCCTCGCTCTCGTAAAGGGGAGCGTAGCGGCTGAGATCGAGCCCCGTATCCACGACGGCGGTGATCACGCAGTCCGCGCTGCCGCCTCCGAGAGAGGGAAGGCGGGTGCCGATCAGGTCGTCGGGGGAGGAGATCTCCTTCCTTCCCCCCGCGTCGTCGGGCAGAGAGCCGCACGCGATATAATCGTATACGAAACGGCTGATCGCCATCTCGTTTTTCGTGCCGTCGGGCAGGCGTGCGCCCTTGCCGAGCAGAGTGTAGCCGAAGGTTTTCAGGTCGGCTTCGGTCAGTTCCGCCATTCCCGCGAAGGATCCGTTTCCGTACAGGGTGCGGATCTTTTCCTCTTCTCCTTCCGGAGGGGAAATCCGGTAATAATTCGTCAGGGCGTCGTAAGAGAGACCGGAAGAGCCGTAGCCGTATTCTTTCGCGTAGGACGAAGTCGTCGCGTAGCCGTAAGAAGAGCCGACGTAAACGCCCTTCGTCGCGATTCCCGTCTTTCCGTAGATCCTCGCGGCGTCTTCGTCGGAGACGCGGAGAGAGACGTTGAAATTACGGAATCCGTTTTGTTGATCGTAATACCCGCGCAAGGTGATATAATCGGAACCCGAATCGTACAGGGAGTCGACCATCGTTTTGGAGCGGTCGTAGGAGGCGACGACTTCCGAGAGCCCGAACAAGGTGAACGCCACGAAACAGAGGAAAACCGTGAAGACCAGGCGGACTTTTTTATGCCGTAGCCCGCCCGCGCCGATGCGCAGGGCGATCGGGAAGGGAAGTTTCGAACGGATGGAGGAAAGCCTTTTCGCGGGGTCGGTCCGTATCCCGGTTTCGTCCGTTTTCCGGAAAACCCTGTTCTTCGGCTTTTCGGCTTTTTGTCCGACCCGAAGGGTGAGCGGCGAAGAAAGCGAGGCGATATATCGGTTAATCGCCATTCTGTCCTCTTCGGTCAGCCGGTATTGCGGGGAGATGACGACGGAGTTTTCTTCAAAGGTCAGCCCTTCCGTCCCCCGCTCTCCGACGGGGCCGGTGTGCGCGTCGTCTTCGCAGGGGGCGCCGTCCGTCACGTCGAGTTCGTCGTCGGCGACGATCCTGCCGTCGGCGAGTTCGATGATGCGGTCGGCGTAGTTTTCGGCGAATTCCCGGTCGTGCGAGACGACGAGCACCAACTGATTGCGGGAAAGTTTTTTCAGCAGGGAAAAAATCTGTTTGCCCGTCGCCGAGTCGAGCGCGCCCGTCGGTTCGTCCGCCAGGATGATCTCCGGCTTTTTGACGAGAGCGCGGGCGATCGCCACCCTCTGTTTCTGTCCGCCCGAAAGTTCGTTCGGACGGCGGTTTCCGTAGCCGTTGAGATCGACTTCGTTCAGGATGGCGGAAATCTCTCCGTCTTCGGCGTGGCGCCCCTGCAGTTCGACGGCGAGGGCGACGTTCGCCCCGACGGTAAATTCTTCGAGAAGATTATATTCCTGAAAAATAAATCCGACAGAGGAATTCCGGTAACTGTCGAAATCCTTCTGGGTGAAATTTTTGAAAGAGGTCCCGTTGACGACGATCTCTCCTTCGTCCGCCCGGTCGAGCCCGCCGATCAGATTGAGAAGGGTGGACTTGCCGCTCCCCGATTTTCCGAGGATGAAGACCATGCCGCGGTCGGGAAGGAGGAGGGAAACGCCGTCGAGAGCGCGTACGGGAACTCCCTTTCGGGGATTGTACGTTTTCGTGAGTCGGTTGACTTGTATCATAATATCGACAGTATAGCATACTCGACCTTTTTTTTCAAGAAAAGAGAGGGGGAAAAACTTTTTTTTCATCTTTTTTCCCCCTTTTGGTTTTTTTCGCGCCTCCCTTCCGCGGCGGAGGGGAGAGGTTTGCCGCCCCGATCGGCAAAAAGAAAGAAATATATGCACAAATCACAGAATCCCCCCTTTTTTCACTTTCCGACGGGAGAAAAAAAGGGAAAGACGCTTGACAACGGCTTGGGAAATGAGTTATCATATTAGCGAAGGAAATGCCGCCGAACTCTCCGTTGCGGAGCGGGCGGCGGATTCAAAAAAAAGCATAAGGTTTCTAGGATTCAAGAAAGATATTGGTAAGGTA
>CAMAJQ010000237.1 GCA_945835865.1 uncultured Clostridia bacterium | reverse complement strand
TTTTTCGGGAAGAAAAACACGATTTGAAAAAAGAGGGGTCGGACAGTCAGTTTCGAGCAATCCTGCCCCGTTTTACCCCTCCGGCTGAAAAACGCGCGAAACGGCGGGCGAAAGAAGGGAAGGGCGGCGTTCCGCGGAAAAGAAGGGAAAAAAGAAAGAAAAAATTTTTTTGTCGGGAAATTTTCCGTTTGAAAGGGGGGCGGAAGGGATATAATGAAAAATGCCGAACGGCAAAATAAAAAAAGGAGACGAAAGAATGAACCCCTTTCTCGAAAAAGCGGCGGATCCCGAGGAATATCTCGAGCCCGTTCAGAAACTCTATCCCAAGCCGTACGATAAAAACGAAACGGACCCCTACACCAAAACGAGGATCATCCTCGCCGCCGGAGCGGAATACGAAGCGGCGTGGTTCACCCATCAGTTACAGCGCTCGCTCGACGACAACGAACTGAGAAGACAACTCGCCCTGATCCGTTTCGTCGAAAAAGAACAACAGCAGAAAATCGCAAACCTCAAACCCGTAAACGAAGGGATCCTTGAAACGACGATCACTTACGAACAACTCGCCGTCGATCTGACCGCGGCGCTCGCGCAGAGAGAAAAAGATTTTTCCGTCAAAAAAGCCCTCGACTTTGCACTCCTCGAAGATTTCGACCATCTGTACCGCTACGCCGACCTGCTGGAAAACGACGAAGGGATCCGCGCGGAGCGGCTCGTGGGCGGTTATACCGAAATCATGCCCGCGAGACCGACGGTCAACCATCACCGCCATCCCTTCGACAACGTTAAAAAGCCCGTCGACTTCTCCCGTGCGGAGACGCAGACCGCCCTCTGCACCCTCATCATCACTGCCGCCGAGCAGCAGACGATGAATTATTATATGAATAATTCGAGCGCCTATCTCAACGACGCGGGCAGAAAACTCTACCAGGAGATCTCCCTCGTGGAAGAAGAGCACGTCACGCAGTACGGAAGCCTGATCGACGTTTCCGCCCATCCCCTCGCCTGTCTGCTCTGGCACGAATTCGCCGAGTGTTATCTCTATTGGTCGAACGCCGAAACGGAGACGGACAAGCAGATCCGCAAACTGTGGCAAAGTTACTTTGAAACCGAACTCTCCCACCTGCACGCGGCGAGAAAACTCGTCAGAAAATATCTGAAAAAGGATTACGACGAGATCATTCCCGATCCCGTCTTCCCCGAACCTCTCTCCCTGCACGAAAACGTCGCCTACGTGCGGAAGATCCTGTCCTCCACCGTGCAGTTCACGGGAGACCTCGAAGACTACAAAGACGTTTCCGAAATCGGAGAGGGAGACCGTTTCTTTGCCTATCACGGAAAGTTCTGCGCTCCGCTCGCCACCGTTCCCTCCCGCAAGGTGATCAAGGACTATATCGCGCGCTACGGCGAGGACTATCGCTACGAAACGGCGGAACATCCGATCGCCGCGCTCCGTTCCCGTACGAAAGACAACGAAAAAGTCGGTTACGACCCCGGCGCCGCCGAGAGCAAGGGGTTCGACCCGAACTGATCGGATCACCCCGCAGCCCTGCCGTGAAAAACCCGTTTCCCGTAAACGGGTTTTTCGTTTGGAATCTTTTCGCGTTTTGCCTCGCCGGATTCCGGCACGCTCACCGCAAAGCGCTACGTGCGGAGGTCCTCGGAAAACGGCAAATCGCTTGCTATTTTTCCCTTTCTGTGTTATAATCGAAACCGGAAGAAGGACGAACGGAGGAGAAATTATGAAACACCGGAAATACCGGATAGACGCGGAGGCGTTGATCCTGAAAGAAAAAATACGGGCGCTCTCCGCAAAACAGAGGATCCGATACCGGGCTCGAAAAGTTCTCGAGAATCTGATCGTCTTCTCTCTTTTCGCAGAGATTGCCGTGCTCGCTATTCTGGCAAAAAACGTTTCCTCTCTCACCGAAAACGCCGTCCTCGCACGGATACTCTCCGTTCTGTTCTGGGCGTTGCTGATCCCCCTCCCCATCGCACTGACGATCCTCTTCGTTTATCTGCTGGACCGTGTCCTGCCTCCTTTTTCCCTGCACGCAGCGACGAGCAATGCAATGGAAAAAATCAATGAAAAGCGCGTCCGATTTTACGGCTTACGGGAACCGCAACTCGTGACCAAATGTTACGGCTCGAGCCGGAAGGGTTTGGAAAACAGAGACGTTTCCCTTTGTTATGCGGACGGAAAAATCAAACTGACGAACGATTTCCGCCATTCCTTTTACGACTTCGGTTGTTACGTGTTCTCTCCTGAAGAAATTTCCTTCGGATATCTCCCCGAAGGGCGTATCGTCAAGACCGAACTCCGGATGGAAAACGACTTTTTTCTCCTGGGCAGACGGGCGAAGCCTTTCCTCGACAAAGTGCTTTTCTCTCGTTCTCTCGATCGGAAAATAGAAGCCTATAATACGATAAACGAAGAAGAATGTTTCGAAGAAAAACTCGACGCGTTTCAAAAACTGTACGCGGAGATCCTCCGGGCGGAAAAAGAGGGCATGATCCGTTCCGACGGAAAGAAAAAGCCTTTGCGCTATCTCGGAAGCATTTTGGAAAACGACGGTCCCGAATATTGTTACGTGATCCCGTTTTCCTCCGCCGGCCGCCTGGCGGAATACGAGATCGGCGTCTGCG
>CAMAJQ010000236.1 GCA_945835865.1 uncultured Clostridia bacterium | reverse complement strand
ATACGTTTTCAACGCCGACGTATAGTTCTGTTCCGCGCTTTTATAATAATCGACGTCGGAAAAGTCGCAAAAATCCTTTTCTATTCTGTAAATACCGCCCTCTGAGGCGATAAAAAGACAATTTCCGTCTGAGAAAAATTCGTAGACGCCTATATTGCCCGCCAGAAGTTTGATCGTCGTACAACCTGCAATCGTCTTCGACAGATCCAGCGACCACAGATTCTTATTGGCAAGCACCCCGTCGGAAAGACGGTCGGGGTCGAATTTTTCCACGACCATGTTATTGTCGGAATCTGCGATCAGTCTGTACAGAAATTCCCCGTCAAAAGCAAAGCGTTTGAAATCGCATCCTTTCTGCGTCAGATAATAATCGTCCGTCAAGGTAAGAGCAACGCCGTCGTCGAGAAATTTAAAGCAGTTTCCGACGCTGTCACATCCTACCAGAAACGAGGAATCATTTCTTTCAAAATATTCGAAATTCAGATTTTTTAGCGAATTCTGAATGAGCCGATCGCCGTCTCCCCTTTCATTCAAAAACGACACTATGGACGAAAAACTCAGGGAAAAAAGTTCTTCGTCCGATTTCGCGTCATACCGTGCGATCGTATTTTCGGAACAGACGAAATAATCCGATCCGTCTTTCCCGTCCAACAACAACCGAATAGGTTCCTCTTCCTCCCCGATTGATTTCAGGGTGCGGATCTGCGGCAAAAACAAAAAACCAATCACGCATAAAATGGCAAACAGGAAAAAGAACGCAGTGAAGATGACCGCCGTGTTTTTTGCCTTTTTCTTATCTTTTTTCGTTACAGGTAATTCCATAAGCAACCCCGGAGACGGAAAGCAGACGTTTAAAGTTTTCTTTCAGGATGCAAATACGTATCGCTCGCCCATTTATATTCCGCCTCCATAAGAAACATATCCTTAAAGGCAGCTTCGCCCCAATCCTGCGCAAAGGTATAAACGGTATACAATTCCCCTACGTTTTCCATAAGGAGTTTTCTCCACGACTCAACGATGATTTTTTGCCCGTTGGTAAATCCGTTCGTATACCTCACACCGAAAGAAAGGAAAGAACAGTTATCGGAATTTCCGCTGAACCGAATGGTCTGATTGCTTTCCTCGAAAAATGTTTTCCACTCCGTGGGAATGACGACCAGATCGTTTTTTACCGAAGAAACCCCTTTCGGAACGGCGTTGTTCGCCGCCAACCCCTTATAGTAGACGGTCTGCCCGTAGGGTGACATGAAGAATTTCAGAAAATCCTTATTCAGCTCATTCTGATCGGCATTTCCAAGATGGTTGACGACGGAAAGGAAACCGCCGTTGCCGCCGATATCGCGCGTAAGCGTATCCGGATCCACGATATCTTCCCCCGCATTGTCCCCTTCTGTATATTTCCCGGAAATCATCTTCGGATAATCGAAATAGCCCACCTGAAAGGCATCGTTCTCCGCTCCCGAATAGGTGATGCCGAAACCTTGATAATCGAGTATGATCTGCGGTGAACGTTTTCCTCTGCTCTGCGTATGAAACAAGTCACGGAGGGCAGAAAATTCCGTCGTGTCCACGTTCTCCATGAGATGCCCTTTCATCTTAGAAAGCTGGGAGATAAAATCCAAGTAGACCTCGCTGTCAAAACCGACGTATCCGCAGTCAAGCGGAGAATTTTCGTCGAAGAGAATATTCAGAAGTTTGGCATACTGCACGCCGTAACCTTCCAGAGATTCTACGTCCGCTTTCTTTTTAGAATAGTTCTGCCAGATATCGTCGTTCATGATATATTTGTAGAACTGCCGGTAATAATAATCGCCGTACACTCTGAGTAGCCAGGTGAATTGCAGCGACTCGATGCTGGACGCGCAGAGGGTGATCCCGAGCGGATTCGTGTATCCCGCCGTTTCCATATAAGAGCAAAGAGAAATCAGATCGTCCCACGTTTCGGGATATCCGTCGTTCCCACTCGCATTTTTCCACCCGCCTTCTTTTGCTTCGCCGAACGCAACGTCATTGATAAACCAGCACGTCTGCATGACTTCGCTGTTCATAATGAATGCCTTGCCCGTTGTATCGGAATCACTGGTTTTATACGCGGCGGAATCCAGCACGCTTACCCACGTCACGTCCTTCCCGCAATAGGGATTGGGCGCGGCAAGAGCCGAATACATATCGATACACGTCTTTTCCGTTTTGCTGTACGCCAGATTTCCCTCCACGATATCCCAATCGGTATCGGGATTGAGCAACTCCTGATTGATCCTCGAGGTATACGTCGAACCGGAAAAGTTGGTATTAACGTTGACCTTCACAGAACCGCCTTGCAGTCTTTCGTATTCGGCGGCGACTGCCTGCCAGCCGTATTGCGTTCCTTCAAAATCCAGACAGACGTCTATCTTTCCGGAATACTGCTTCACTTTGTCGGTATCGGGCAGATGCTCTTCACGAAATCCTTCTCCGAGTTCGGAAACAGACAACGCTTTTACGCCGATATATCCGGTGTTGTTATTTCCCGATGGCTTTTCACCGCATGCCGTTGCGGAGAAAAGAAGGAAGCAAACGACGGAAACCGAAAGCGCTTTCATTAACGATTTATTTTTCATGTGCGACTCCTTTCTGTTTTCTGCCTTTAATTATATCATCGGAACAAGGATGCGT
>CAMAJQ010000235.1 GCA_945835865.1 uncultured Clostridia bacterium | reverse complement strand
ATGATCCACAACTCCGTGACGGACAAGCCCGGTCAGGGAACCGCTCAGTACTACACCTCTTCCACGACGGTCACTCTCGCCCCGACGGACTGCGCAAAACTCACGCTTTGGGTCAGGACGGACGGACTGACTTCCGTTCAGGCAGGGGCGTACGGCGCGTATATCAAGATCGCCAACACCGTCAACACCACCATCGAGCCTCTCGTCATCAAAAACATCGATACGAAAGGCGTCTGGGTGCAATACACCGTCTATCTCTGCCCGTCGGATACGGCTGTGACCAAATACACGGTCACGCTCGGCCTCGGCATGGGCAACAAATACGACACCAAGGAACTGTGCGAAGGCTTTGCCTATTTCGACGACGTCGCTTACGAGACGATCTCCCCCGAGGATTTCGCCGCGGCGACCGCTTCCGAGGCTTCGGGCGACGTGAAACTTTACACCGCCGACAACAAGAGCGTTCTCGACGAGGACAGCACGGCTTACGCCCCCTCCTCGTTCACCGTCAACGAAAAGGACGTCGTTTACGCTTCGGGCACCGAGAGAGTTTTCAAACTCGATTTCGCGAAAAACCTCTCTTCCGCCGCCGATAAAATTGCCGGCGAGACGGGCACCTGGAACAAGGTCAACCCCAACAACACCGAAGAAGGAAAGGTCGGCGAGGTTGCGCAGTACGCCGACGCGGGCTACACCGATACGGAAATCACCGTGCAGAACGGCGGATCCGTCGTCGTCCCCGCAAACTCCGTCTACATGAGTTTCGACGGCTCGAAGGGCGGTTCTTCCTTCAGTTACGTCTCCAAAGAATTCTCTCTCGACGGTACGGCGGGCGAACATTATATGAAGTTCTCCTTCCTCGTGAAAGTGAAGGGCAACGCTTCCGCGACCAACGCGAGCGTGGCGATCCTCGACAACGGCGAAGACAGTTCGACCGGCAAGTTCGATTCTTTCACCACCAACGACCTCGTAAGCGAATATCACGACGACTATATCAGATACACCTTCTACATTGCCAATAATTACGACGAAACGATTACCTTCCGCATCCGCTTCTCCTTCGGTCCGACCGTCATGGCGACGGACAAGAAGATGCTTCCCGTCGGCTACGCGATCTTCACCGATTTCAAAACGGCGCTCCTGACGAAGGACGAATACACGGCGGCGGACACCTCGACGGACGTCTACGCCGTGAAGACCACCCTTTACGGAAGCCACACGGGCGATAAGACCGAAGAGGATGAAGAATCCGAAGAGAACGTCTACGAGGAACTGAACGAGACCTATTCCTTCTCCGTTCCGTCCACGCAGTATCCCTATATCGCGCAGGGCAAGCCCGTCCCGAGCAATTCCTTCACGGCTAAACCTGCCGAAGCGGACGCGACGATGGGTGTCGTCAACAGCGCGTACGCCGCACAGTATTCCGCATACGCGGGCGTGAGCGAAGCACTGACTTCCCTCGAAAACAAACTCCTTGCGGATGAAAACAAACACGTTCAGCCCTACATGATCTACCACACCGCCGACGTATCGAGCGGTCTGATCGGCAGCAAGACGGTCGTCCCCGCGAACTCCGTTTACACCTTCACCGCGAAGGTCTACGTCTCCGGTTCTGCGAAAGCGTATATCTATCTCGTTGCGACGGACGATCTCGTGGAAGAAGGCGATAACGCGATCTACGCGACGGCGCAATACGATAAAGTCGAAGGAAAGAAATACGAAATGCTCGCCACGGTCGACTCCGCTACGATGAGCGCGGTCGCCAACAGACTCGGTTACGTTCCCGTCACCTTCACCGTCGCGACGGGCGAAGAATCGATGAGTTTCCGCATTGAAGTCTGGAACGGTTCGAGAGACGGCAGCGAGGGTTCGACCGGCTTCGTTCTGGTAGACAGCATCGGCAACGGCACTTCCGCCGCTGTGACCGATATCGAGGGCTGGAAAGAAACTTACGGCTCCGACGGCTGGACGACCGAAAGTTATCAGCAGAAAGAGATCTATTCCTATTATGAAGAGAAAGACGAAGAAAACCTCGTCAAAGACGAAGACGGCAACCCCGTCGTGACCGTCGGCGAAGTATATGAAATCGTTGCGATCTCCCCGAAAGGAAACGTTCAGCTTTACCGTTACGACGTGATCGACGTCTACAACATCGAAGAAAGACCCGCAGACGAAAGTTCGTCCGAAAGCACGGAAAGCGTCGCCGCTTCGACTTCGACGGACAACACGACCATCGGAAACATCGCATGGTTGCAGATCGTTTCCATCATCATCGCGGCAGTCATCCTGCTCGTTCTGATCGCCATTCTCGTCCGTATGCTCTGGACGAAGCACGCGAAGAAAAAGGCGAAGACGGAAAGTTATTACGGCGGATACAACAAGGATAAGAGATTCGTCCCGACGAAGAAGTCCGACGGTATCGAGGCGCCCGAAAAACCGAATAAGGCGTTCGACTACGACAACCTCGAAAACAACCTCGACGAAGGAAACGAAGCCGAAGACGAAACGAAGGAATAATTTCCCGATCGTAAAAAACAAGCGCGGGAGCGGAACGGTAAGTTCCGCTCCTTTTTCGTCTTCCGTTTCCTCCCCTCCCCGATCCGTTTTGGTCGGACGGCGATCTTCCCTCTTTCTCCGGAAAACGCCCCGCGGGGACA
>CAMAJQ010000234.1 GCA_945835865.1 uncultured Clostridia bacterium | reverse complement strand
CGCTTTCCCGACGCGGTTTTTCTTTTCTGTTTGTCAAGCGTTTTCGCTGAATTATTTGATTTTTTTTGCGAAAACGTAATTTTTTATTTGAAAAAAAAAGAAAAATGTGATAAAATAGAATAAGGTAAATTCGCCCTCGCCGAAAGGCGTGCGGCGTCCGGTTTTACCGAGTATAACGCGGGGCGGAAGACGCCCGCGCCAGAGGTATTCCATGAAGAAAACGATGCAAGCCACGAAAATCTGGACGGACAACCCGAACACGGTGGACGAATACGTCGATTTTAAAAGCAATTTCTCCTGCACGGCGGGGGAAAAAATCTATCTCGACGTCTCCTGCGACAATATTTTCAACGTCAGCCTGAACGGGGAAGCCGTGGGCTTCGGCTCCTGCCAGAATTTTATCGGTAGCCTGCAATACTATACGTTCGACCTGACGCGTTTCTGCAAAGAGGAGAACGAACTCACCTTCACGGTCTGGCATTTCGGCGAGGATTCCTCGACGTATATCGCCCAGCCCGCCTACCTGATGTTTCAGGTCAGACAGGGAGAAACCGTTCTCCATTCTTCGGACGCGAACGTATTGTGCGCGCACAATCCCAATTATAAAAGCGGCTATGCCAAAATAATCACGAGTCAGCTCGGATTCGGCTTCTATTACGACAATACCGCACCGTCGGAACGGAACTTCGTTTCCTCCTCGGAATACGGCGTCGCGGAGGCGGAGGCGAACGGCATCCTGAACCTGAAAATGCTCAAGCGCTCCACCGCCAAGATCAAGAAGACCGATTACGGGTATCTGATCGACATGAAGAAGGAAACGGTCGGTTTCCTGGAACTCGAACTCAACGCGGGAGAGGACGAAGAGATCCTTGTCTGCTACGGCGAGCATCTCGACGGAAACGGTCGGGTGCCCCGCATCATTCATGACAGAGATTTCTCCGTCACCTTCAAAGCCGCCAAAGGCGCGAACTCCTATATCAACTCCTTCCGCAGGATCGCGGGGAGATTCCTCGAAGTGCACACGAAACACGCCGAAGCGGTCTACGTCGGGATCCGCCCCGTCGTCTATCCCTCGGTCATCGTCGAAAAGGAACTCCCGGACAAAACGCTGCAGAAGATTTACGACGCCTGCGTCTATACCCTCCGCTGCTGTATGCACGAACACTACGAGGACTGTCCCTGGAGAGAACAGGCGCTCTACGCGCTCGACAGCCGCAATCAGATGCTGTGCGGCTATTACGCTTTCCGCGGCTACCAGTTCCAGCGCGCGAGTCTCGTTCTCCTCGCGAAGAGTCTTCTTCCGAACGGACTCCTGAACATCTGCGCTCCTTCGGGTTTCCAGCTTCCCATTCCCTCCTTCTCTCTGATTTATCCCGTGCAGGTCTGCGAGTACATCACCTATTCGGGAGACAAGTCCGTTCTCAACGAGGTGGGAGACGCCGTCCGCTCGATCATGAAGACCTTTGCCGACGCCGTCGACGAAACGGGTCTGATCCCCAACTTCCCCGCTCCCCCCTTCTGGAACTTCTACGAATGGAGCGAACACAACGATTACGAACCCGCCGTCGTCGAAACGGACGGAAAGACGGTGAAGAATTACAATCTGATCCTCAACTGCATGTACGTTTACGCGGCGACCTTCTACGACAAGATCTTCCGCGTGACGACGGATACGAGCGCGATGAAAAAAGCGATCAGAGCCAATTTCTTCGTGGACTCGAAACAGGAATACAAACTCTCCACCGTCGGAGAGGAGAAATTCGGCGTCCTCGGCAACGCGTTCGCCATTCTTGCGGGCGTCGGGTCGAAAGCCCTTGCGGATAAACTGATCAACGATAAGACCATGATCCCCGCGACCCTTTCCATGAACACCTTCGTATACGACGCTCTTCTGTCTTACGGCGGCAATCAGTATAAGGATTACATTCTTTCCGATATCCGCGTCAAATACTCCAGAATGCTCAACCAGGGAGCGACGACTTTCTGGGAAACGGAGAAAGGCGCGGCGGATTTCGACAACGCGGGAAGTCTCTGCCACGGCTGGTCCGCCATGCCGGTATTCTACCTCAACGAACTCCTCACCTTCTGAACTTACAGCCAGACCTGAAAACCGAAACGGACCCCACGACCGAGGGTCCGTTTTTATTTGCGCCGTATTCGCCATGCTTCTCCCGGACCGCAGAGAGACCTGCCGTATCCGGACGATCGGCAACGACGGAACACGCGAAAAAAATACAAGAGAAAAGGCGCGGCGTTTTTATAAGCCGCGCCCGTTTGTGATCCTTCACGGACCACCCGTCTCTCCTTACGAGAAGGTCAGCCCGATCTCGGAAAGTTGCAGACTGCCGTCTCCCCCGTTTGCGGTAAATACGATTTTATAGTATTTATACGCTTTCGTATTGCCGTCAACCGTATAGGTGAATTTTTTATTGTTTTCATCAGTCATTTGTCCGTTGGATACCGAGGTGATCTCCGTCCAGTTATCCGCATAATAATCGTAGGTAGAACCGCCGTAAATTTTCCATGCCACGGGGTTTCTGCCGGGGTATTCCGCGTTGTCGTTTGCAGTGGTGAAGAAATACCCGTTCAGAACGTGAGCCGCGTCGGCGCGGATGATCAGGAACGCTTCGGATTTGAAGTTGAAGCACCACTTGGTGTTGGTTGACAGGTCCGTAAGATTGGCATAATCTTCCCC
>CAMAJQ010000233.1 GCA_945835865.1 uncultured Clostridia bacterium | reverse complement strand
GTTGCCGTTGGGGATCATCGCCGCCTGTCCCTGCATGAAGGAGATCTGCGCCATCAGGTGGGTTTTGGACGCCGAACCTTTCAGCGTGTAGGTCTGTCTGTTCTTCACGATGATATCCTCGAAGATCTCGAGCATCTGCAGTTTTCCGTAGGAAGGCGAAGAAGTCTTAGTCACGTTGAATATTTCCGCGCTTTCGAACTTCATAAGTTCGTTGAGTTTTTCGGAGCCCGAAAGCTGGAGCCACCAGTTGGTTCCAACGAAATCCCAATAACCGCCGCCGACCGTTCCGGGATAGACGAACGGAGCGACTTTGCCTGCGGTATCGGAAACGATCTGCGCACAGAGAGCTTTCAGATCGTCCGTCGTCTCGGGAATTTTCCAGCCGTATTTGTCGAACATGGTCTTATTGTAGACGATGCCCGTGATGTTTTCGTTTCCGGGGAAAACGTAATAGTGCGTTTCGCCCGCGCACGAAGCGAGCCCGTAAGAAGTCCAGGACCCCTGGATTTTTTCAAGCACCGTCACCGACTCGCCGGGAACGGTCGTGTTGTAAAGATCGTCGAGGTTCGCCAACTGCCCGAGCGCGGCGTAACTGTACCAGTTGGAAGCGAGCGGGAAATAAATGTCGGACAGATTGCTCTCCGATTCGAGTTTGGAACTCACGCTCGTGGTCAGTTCGGAATCGCTGTTTAAAATCATGTAGTAATCCTTGCCCTCTTCCGAAAGCAGGAAATGCCGTGCGGACTGCACCGCCCAGGCGTCTCCGAAACCGGGAGTATACGAAATTTTGATCGAGGTCTTGCCGTCTTTGGTATCGGCGTAGATCTCGCCCGTCCTCTCGTTGTAAGTGACGCCGGACAGATCGCCCGTATCTTCCTTGCTGCTTTCCGGGACAGACGACGTCTTTCCCCCGCAGGAAGTGCCGAATGCGCATGCGAACGCCGTAATCGCGGCGATCAGACTGAAGAATGCTTTTTTCATCTTTTCTCTCCTTTCAGACGAAATCGTTATTTCCGGAGGCGAAGCGTGCGCCCCGCCCCGTTTTGCCTTTCTTTATTTTAATAAGGGATCACGAAGAACCCGTCTCCTTCCGACATCTCGAGGACGAGTTTCCCGCCGTCGAGTTTTTCCACCGTCTCTTCTCCGCCGCGGACGACGATCGCTCTCGTCGCTCCTTCGAAGGTCATCGTCACCGTGTTCTTTCTCTTCAGGGCGGGATCGGTGAAGTTGACGACGAGATATCCCTCTCTGCCGTTTGCGTCCTCGAATACGCCGGCGAAAGCGTCTTCCGTGCTTTCAAACCCCTTCGCCTTTGCGGAGGATATCACGTTTTCGCTCCCCTCCAGCATTCCGAAGTTGCCCGTGTCGTCGTAGACGGAAGAGAGCATCACGCCCTTCCAGTCGAAGCACTTATAATACTTCATCATAGCCTGCACGTCGGCGTTGACCGCGGAGACGTAATCGTAAGTCGGCGTCTTCTCGTACTCGCGCGTGACGAGGGAATTGTTCCCGAAGTGCGTCGCCCCGTCGTTCTCCGGAGGAGCGGCGTAGCAGAACCACTGAATACAGTCTCCGCCGTAAGCGAGGAAGGAATACGCCTGAAACGCGGCGTCCGCCTTGCTTTCGAGCGCCCTGTTCTTCCCGCCGAACTGAATGGACTGCAGGAAAGTCCAGAGTTTTCTGTTTTTACCCTCTTCGCGGATCTTCGTCTGTATGACGTCCATATTATAGAGGAAACTTTCCTCAATGGAAGTTTTCACCCCGTCGCCGTACAGCGGATAATGGTCGTAGGAAATATAGTCGTTCTTCACGCTCGAGATCCAGCGGGAAAGATAGGCGTCGTACTTGATCGGGCTGCCGCCGCCGAGTTGCTGTCCCCCCGCGATGACGGGGAAAAGATTGACGTAGAACATCAGATCGGGCGCGGCTTTTTTGAATACCTTTTCCGCATATCCGAGGCTGTCGAACAGATCGGCGCTCGGTTCGTCGCGGACCATGAATCCGTAAAGGGCGTCCGCGTATTCGCTCTCGGTGTATTTGGAGATCAGGTTGCGGATATCCTCCACTACCTCGTCTTCCGTCTTCACCTCGCTGTCCACGAGGGTCTTCGCCCCGAGCAGATAGGTCCTGAGTTCGGCGTCCCCGATGATATGTCTGATTCCGACTTCCTTCGCCGCCTTCAGCGCCTTCAGGTTATAACTTCCGCCGTCGATCATCACGTCGTACCCGGGAAAGGCGATCGTGATGCCCGCCGCCGCGATATCGCGGTACTTTTCGAGGAACTCGTCGTCGCTCATCATGCGGGAACTGATCTTGTGTCCCTCTTCGTCGTATTCGCATATCTTGTCCGAAACGCCGACCCACATTCCGATATCGTAAGTCTCGGTCGATTGGTAAACGGGCTTTTCTGGCTCTGCGCCTTCTTTCTTCTTGCAACCCGTCGCGCCGACAAGCGCAAAGGTCGTAACGGCTGCCACCATAGCGATTATTTTTTTCATCTTCTCCTCTGCCTGTTTTATTCGGCGAATGACGCTCGCCGTCGCGTGAAAACGAACCGCCTCGGAACCTCCCCTCTTGGGGGCTTTTGTTTAAACAAAGTTTAAATTTGTTTCGATTTCTTCCGTTTACTGCAATATCATAACACAGAATTTACCACTTGTCAATATGTTTCTTAAAAAAAGTTTAAATTTTTTTCGTGAAA
>CAMAJQ010000232.1 GCA_945835865.1 uncultured Clostridia bacterium | reverse complement strand
AAAGCGAAAAGGAACTCGGGCTTCCCCTTACCGACGGACAGATCGCCTAGATGAAGGAGCATATTTACGATATCGACTACGCAAAGGCGGCGGAGTACGAGAAAAAACTCCGTCACGACGTAATGGCGCACCTTCACGCATTCTGCGATCTCTGTCCGACCGCACGCCCCATCGTCCACCTCGGCGCGACGAGTTGTTACGTCGGAGACAACACCGATATCATCGTCATGAAAGAAGGGCTTCTCAGAATCAGAAAACTTCTTCTCAATGCGATTTCGGCTTTGTCGGAATTTGCCGAAAAGTATAAAAACGTGCCCACTCTTGCTTATACGCACTTCCAGTCCGCCCAACCGACTACCGTCGGGAAGCGCGCAACGCTGTGGCTTCAGGATCTCGTTTCCGATCTCGCCGATCTCGATTACCGGCTTTCCGGACTCAGGCTCCTCGGATGCAAGGGGACGACGGGCACCGCCGCGAGTTTCCTGACTCTCTTCGGCGGAGATCACGCAAAGGTCAAGGAACTCGAAAAGAAGATCGCGGCGAAAATGGGCTTCGAAGGATGTTACGCCGTATCCGGACAGACCTATTCCCGCAAAGTGGATTTCAACGTCCTCGCCGTTCTTTCGGGCATCGCGCAGAGCGCTTCCAAGTTCTCTTCCGATATCCGTCTGCTCTCTCATCTCAAAGAATTCGACGAGCCCTTCGAGAGCGGACAGGTCGGTTCGTCTGCGATGGCGTACAAGAGAAATCCCATGAGGAGCGAGCGGATCGCCTCTCTTTCCCGCTACGTGATCGCCGATTGCATGAACCCTGCGATCACCGCTTCGGCGCAGTGGTTTGAAAGAACGCTCGACGATTCGGCGAACAAGCGCATCTCCGTTCCCGAAGCCTTCCTCGCGATCGACGGCGTGCTCTCCCTCTATATCAATATCGTGAAGGGGGGAAGCGTATATCCCAAGATGGCGGAGAGACATCTGAAAGAAGAACTTCCGTTTATGGCGACGGAAAACATTCTCATGTACTGCGTGGAAAAGGGCGGAGACAGACAAGTCCTTCACGAAGCCATCCGCCGTCACTCGGTGGAAACGGCAAAAGCCATGAAACTCGAAGGCAAAGATAACGACGTCCTCGACAAGATCGCCGCGGACCGGGCGTTCGGCGTCACCCGCGAAGAGATCGACCGGATCATCGGCGAATTTTCCTTCACGGGCTGCGCGTGCGAACAGACGACCGATTATCTTGAAAACTGCGTCAAGCCCCTTCTCGCCGCGAACGCCGGCGAACTCGGGCTTTCGGTTGAAATAAACGTATAAAAGGAGATCCGAACAATGTTGACATCAATCGTTGGAATTAACTGGGGAGACGAAGGCAAGGGAAGAATGGTCGACCTTCTTTCCCGTCAGTACGATATCGTTTGCAGATATCAGGGCGGCAATAACGCCGGGCACACCGTGATCAACGGTGATCTGAAGGTGATTTTAAACCTTCTTCCTTCGGGAATTCTTCGTCCCGAGACGGTAAACGTGATGGGACCCGGAATGGTGATCGATCTGAAACACCTTTTCAACGAAGTCGCCGCGCTCAGGGAAAAAGGGGTCGAGGTTTCGCCGAAGAATCTGAAGATCAGCGACCGCGCGACCATCTGTATGCCTTATCACGTCCTGCTCGACTGCCTGGAAGAAGACAGACTCGGCGATGCGAAATTCGGCTCGACCCGTCGCGGGATCGCCCCCGTCTACGCCGATAAATACATGAAAAAGACTCTCAGAATGGGGGATATCCTTCATTTCGATCAGATCGAAAAGAAACTTGCGCCCATTCTCGAATGGAAGAACCTGACCGTCGTCGGCGGCTACAAGGCGGACCCCGTCCGTCTCGACGAGATGATGGAATGGCTGAAGACTTACGCCCTTCCGTTCAAAGATTACGTCTGCGATACGACGGAATATCTCACGGAAGCGAACGCGCAGGGGAAATCGGTCATGTTCGAGGCGCAGCTCGGCGCACTACGCGATATCGATTTCGGCATTTATCCCTACACCTCTTCTTCGAGCACCATCGCGGCCTACGCCCCCATCGGGGCGGGAGCCCCTTCGCTCAGACTCGATAACGTGATCGGCATCATGAAGGCGTACTCGAGTTGCGTCGGCGAAGGTCCCTTCACGTGCGAACTGTTCGGAAAAGAGGGAGACGCCCTCCGCGACGCCGGCGGCGAATACGGCGCGGCTACGGGCAGACCGAGAAGAGTCGGGGGGTTCGACGTCGTCGCGTCCCGTTACGGCATCCTCATGCAGGGAGCGGACGACATTGCGCTCACCAAACTCGACGTTCTTTCTTATCTCGACGAAATCCCCGTCTGCGTCGCATACGAAGTGGACGGCAAACGGACGATGCGTTTCCCGCAGGGGGAAGCGCTCAAAAACGCTAAACCCGTCTACGAATACAAAAAGGGTTGGAAATGCGATATTTCCGGTTGCAGAAAGATGAGCGATCTTCCGAAAGAGGCGAGAGAGTACGTCGAATATATCGAGAAAGCGACCGCCTGCCGCATCAAATACGTTTCCGTCGGAGCCGATCGCGAGAGTTATATTCAGGTTTATTGAGAAGATCACTTCAAGAACAGGGAAGAATCAGAAAGAAACTGTCCGTTAGCGGTACAGCGACAGGGCTTTTTATTGAAAAAGCGAAAAACCCGACTTTGCCTT
>CAMAJQ010000231.1 GCA_945835865.1 uncultured Clostridia bacterium | reverse complement strand
TTTTTCGCTTTTTCCGAGAGAAATACGGCGAAATTCCTTTCCTCCCGAATATAATATTGCGAGGTGAAAAATGAAAAACGAAGAAAGAAAATTCCGGAAAGAGTACAGCGTTGCCGTCGTCGGCGAGACGGGTCTCGTCGGGTCGGCGTTTCTGAAAATATTAGAGGAGAGTTCCTTTCCCGTCGGAAGCCTGCGGCTTTTCGCTTCCGAAAAAAGCCGCGGAAAGAAAATACTTTTCCGCGGAGAGCAATTAACCGTCGGCACGCTTGGGGAAAACGCCTTTTCGGGAACGGACGTCGCCTTCTTTTCGGCTGGCGCAACCGTATCCGCCGTCGCCGCCCCTCTTGCGGAGAAATGCGGCGCGCTCGTCGTAGACAATTCCTCCGCCTTCCGCGGAGAAGAGGACGTTCCTCTCGTCGTCCCCGAAATCAATCTTTCCGACTATACGGGCAGGCGCAGATTGATCGCCAACCCCAACTGTTCGACCATTCAGGCGGTCCTCCCCCTTTCCCTTCTGAAAGAAGAATACGGTCTCAGATCCATTTCCTATACCACCTTTCAGGCGGTCAGCGGAAGCGGTAAAAAGGGGTTGGACGATCTGACGCGTTCGCGGAAAGGAGAGCCGTGCGCGTTCTATCCCTGCGATATCTCCGAAACCTGTTTCCCGCAGATCGGATCTTTCACGGAGGACGGCTATACCGAAGAGGAGAACAAGATGAAAAACGAAACGCGGAAAATCCTGCATCTTCCGGACCTTCCCGTTTCCGCTACCTGCGTGCGCGTGCCCGTGCCGAACGCCCACGCCGTCGTCGTTTCCTGCGAGACGGAAAAGCCGGTCACCGCGGCGCAGGCAAGAGAAGTCCTTGCAAGAGGGAAAGGCGTCGTTCTGCTCGACCTTCCCGGTTCCCCCGGCTGTCCCCTTTCCACGCTTGCCGACGGCAGAGACGAGGTATTCGTCGGAAGAGTCCGTCGCGACGATTCCAGAAAAAACGGAATCGTATTCTATTGCGTTGCCGATAATATCAGAAGAGGAGCGGCGTACAACGCTTTTTCGATCGTGCGCGAACTTTGCGTCCGCGGCTTGCTCTGAAAAAAGGACACCGAAAAATATTGCTAAAAATATTATTAAAATCATTGACAAATTATTAACGTCGTGATATAATAGGTTCACCGAAAACGAAAAGACCTTCCCGTCCGGGGAAGGAAGGAGGCACACGGTGGGAAAATCGGTTTACAGCGTTCTTCTGAACGACAGACTCGTGGAGGAGTTGGATAAACTTGCCTGCGAGAACGGCGTTTCGCGGTCGGTGATGCTCGACCGTATTTTGGCGGATTATTTCCGTGTGGAAACGCCGGACGGAACGATGCTCGGGATTTTGACGAGGATGGAGGAGATCGTCGCGGGAGCGGCGGGGCTCCGTTTCGTCAACCAGCCTTCCGTATCCATGGCGTCCATCCGAAGCGCGTTGTCCTATCGATACAATCCTACCGTCCGTTATTCGGTGGAATTGTTTCCGTCGGGGCAGTTTCTCGGCAGACTCAAGGTCGGGCTACGCGCGAAAAATTCCGTTCTGATCGACTTAATGGACACTTTTTATCGTTTTTACGTCCTGATGGAAAGGAAATACGTCGGGAACAGGGTCTACGCCGCGGAAGACGGAAAATACGAGAGGATGCTGGAAAGGCCGCAGGGGATGGACGCGGTGACGGCGGGCGAAGGGCTTGCCTGTTTCGTCGGCCTTCTCGACAGAATGATGAAGGATTTCTTTGCGAACGTTTCCGCGCTTCCGGACGCCTATGCGGCGTTGGAAAAAAAATACGCGGGCGAATTGTCTTCGCTCGCACTGTGAGGTGATAATATGAACAGCGAAAATATGACGAAAAAAAGCATAGAAGGGTTGAATGCCGCCGTCGGTCTCGCAAAGGAGAACGGCAATCAGGAGGTCGGACAGTTGCACCTTCTGTCCGCTCTCGTCGGACAAGCGGACGGGCTTATTCCGGGTCTTCTGAAAGGAATGGGCGTTTCCGCCGAAAATCTGAAAGCAAAAGCGGACGAAGCCGTTTCCCGACTTCCCAAGGTGAGCGGCGGGGGAGACAATTATCTGTCGAACGGGCTCCGCGCCGCGCTCGACGCCGCGGAGAAGCAGGCGAGAGAGATGAAAGACGAATACGTTTCCGTCGAGCATCTCTTCTACGGTCTGATCGAAAAGGCGGAAGACGGGGTGAAGAAACTTCTCTCCGATGCGGGAGTCTCCAAAGATTCCTTCATGAAAGCCCTGATGCAGGTGCGCGGCAACGTCCGCGTGACGGGAGACAGCCCGGAAGACACTTACGACGTACTGAATAAGTACGGCGCCGATCTCGTCGAGAGGGCGAGAGAGAATAAAATCGACCCCGTCATCGGGCGTGACGCCGAGATCCGAAACGTCATCCGGATACTTTCCCGTAAGACGAAAAACAACCCCGTGCTCATCGGCGAGCCGGGCGTCGGTAAGACGGCGATCGCCGAAGGTCTTGCCATCCGTATCATGAAGGGAGACGTACCCGAAAACCTCAAGGACAGAAAACTCTTCTCCCTCGACATGGGTGCGCTCGTCGCGGGGGCGAAATTCCGCGGCGAATTCGAGGAGAGGCTGAAAGCCGTTCTCGAAGAAGTGAGGAAGAGCGAAGGGAAGATCATTCTTTTCATCGACGAACTTCATACCAT
>CAMAJQ010000230.1 GCA_945835865.1 uncultured Clostridia bacterium | reverse complement strand
GTTTTGAACGAAGAGACGAAAAACAATAAAGACGAACTTCTCGACGTCCTGACGAGTTATCCGGGAGAGATCGGCGTATATTTCAAAATCGACGGCAAAAACTATAAGGCGTCGCAAAGCGTAAGGAAATGCCGCGGACTGATCAACGAACTTCTCTCCCTGCTCGACGAGGAGGACATCCGCTTTTTCAAAGCGTGAGCGATAAGCCGATAAACGGCTGATTCAATGAAGAATAACTTTTACGGAGGAACCATAAATGAAAAAAATCGCTATTTTAACGAGCGGCGGAGACGCCCCCGGAATGAACGCAACCATCCGCGCGTGCGTCAGAAGCGCGCTGAACAGCGGACTCGAGGTTTACGGCGTGGACAGAGGATACAGAGGGCTCGTCGACGGAAAGATCTTCCCGATGAACACCTTCTCCGTCTGCGATATTCTTCAGCGCGGCGGAACCATTCTGAAAACCGCGAGGTGCCTGGAATTCAAGGAAGCCGAAACGAGAAAACACGCGGCGGACAATCTGAAAGAACTCGGGATCGAAGGGCTCGTCGTCATCGGAGGAGACGGCTCTTTCACGGGCGCGAAATGCCTTTCGGACGAACAGGGCATCAACGTGGTCGGAATCCCCGGCACCATCGATAACGACCTCGCCTACACCGATTACACCCTCGGTTTCGACACGGCGGTCAACACCGTGTTGTGGGCGATCAACGCCCTGCGCGATACCATGATCTCCCACGACAGGGTCTGCCTCGTCAAGGTGATGGGCCGCCGTTGCGGCGACATCGCCCTTTACGCGGGCATCTGCGGCGGCGCGGAATACATTCTCGTGCCCGAGATCCCCTACGACATTCAGGAGATCGCCAATCAGATCAAGGAAAACAAAGAAAGAGGCAAACGTTCCAACATTCTCGTCCTCGCGGAAGGCGCGGGAAATGAAAACGAGATCAAAACGATCATTTCCGTCATCTCCGGTTCGGACGTCAAAATCACGACCCTCGGACACATTCAGAGAGGGGGCACGCCGACCATGCAGGACAGAATGCTCGCGGCGCAGTTCGGAACGAGAGCGGTGGAACTTCTCCTCGAGGGAAAGAGCAACCGCGTGATCGGCATCAAGGAGAACAAGATCATCGACCTCGACATTTCCGACGCTCTTGCGCAGAAGAAAGTCATTCGCCACGATCTGTACGACATGGCGGCCAAACTCTGCTGATCGGTGAACGAGATGGAAAAACGGAAAGGAAACTGTATTTTCGCGCAGTCGGGCGGACCGACGGCGGTCATCAACGCAGGCATTGCCGGCGGCGTACTCACCGCACTCTCCCGCGAGGAGATCGGAAAAGTTTACTGCGCCGAACACGGAGTTCGCGGGGTTTTGGACGAAAGATTTTTCGACATGGGAGAAGAAGACGAGGCGGAACTTCTCGCCCTCAGAAACACGCCGGCCTCCGCCATGGGATCCGTCCGTTATAAACTGAAACCTTACGAGGAAGACGAGACGGATTACAAGAGAATCCTCGAAGTTTTCCGCAAATACGACGTGCGTTATTTCTTCTATAACGGCGGAAACGACAGCATGGACACCTGCATGAAAATTTCGTCGTACATGAAGAAAACGGGTTATCCCGTCAGCGTGATCGGCATTCCCAAGACCATCGACAACGACCTCGTGGGAACCGATCATTGTCCCGGATTCGGCAGCGCGGCGAAATACATAGCGACTTCCGTCGCGGAGATCTCTCTCGACGCGCGGATCTACCAGTCTCCCCTCGTCGTCATCGTCGAGATCATGGGCAGAAACGCAGGCTGGCTGACGGCGTCGGCCTCGCTCGCCTCCGTCAACGGAAACGGACCCGATCTCGTCTATTTGCCGGAAGTCCCCTTTACCGCGGAAAAATTCCTCTCCGACGTCGCACAAGTCATGCAACGGAAGGAAGGGAAATGCGTCGTCGCAGTGTCGGAAGGCATCCGGTATCCCGACGGGAGATACGTCGGAGAAGATAAGTCCGGCACCGACGTTTTCGGACACAGCGCGCTCGGCGGAGTTTGCGGAAAACTGAAAGCAACGGTCGTTGAAAAACTCGGCGTGAAGTGCAAGGCGATCGAACTCAACATTCTGCAACGCTGCGCCGCGCACTGCGCGTCGGAAACGGACGTGGAAGAAACCTTCGAAGCGGGAAGACAAGCCGTCGAACGCGCGATCGGAGGAGAGACGGACGTCATGATCGGCTATGCCAGAAAAACCTCTACCCCCTACGAGATCTCCTTTATCTCCACGCCCCTCCCGGAAGCGGCAAACGCGGAAAAAAAGATCCCCTCGGAATGGATCGGCGCGGACGGAACTTCTCTTCGGAAAGAATTTTTCGACTACGCCCTCCCCTTGATCCAGGGCGACCCGGACGTCCGGAAATCCGACGGACTTCCCCTCTACGCCCGGCTGAAAAAAGTCCTTGCGAAACCCGTCGTCTGACGGGTTTCTTCTTGATATAAAGAAAAGGGTGTCCGATCCGACGTAATCCGTCGGTTCGGACACCCTTTTTATCCTCTGAATTTCCGCTGCGTCAGACGCACGATACGGTCAGTCCAGAACGGCTTTGATCCTGCGTACGCCCGCCGAAGAAGCCTCTTCTTTGGTGATTCTGAAATGATGAAGTTCGCCCGTGGTCTGCGCGTGAGGCCCGCCGCAGATCTCCTTGCTATATTTCCCCATCGTG
>CAMAJQ010000229.1 GCA_945835865.1 uncultured Clostridia bacterium | reverse complement strand
GTGGACATACGGGCCCTTCTTTCCAAATCGGTGTTCGGCATGCCGATAAGAATGCCTCTCGGGTTGGATTACATCCGCGTGTCTCTTCTCCTCGCCGTCCTCGAAAAACGCGCCTATATGCCCTTTTACACCCTGGACGCCTACGTGACGGCAATGGGCGGGATCAAGTTGAGCGAACCCGCCGCCGACCTTGCCGTCGCCCTCGCCCTGGCGAGTTCCTTCCGCAACGTTCCCGTCGAAAGGAGCGTCGCCGCTTTCGGAGAGATCGGGCTGACGGGGGAGATCCGCCCGGTCATGCAGGCGGAAAAACGGGTCGCGGAGTGCATCCGCATGGGGTTTCAGAGCGTCGTTCTGCCCGACCGCAATCTCTCCTCCCTGACGAAATTCCGCGGGAAGATCGAAATGATCCCCGTCCGGCACGTCTATCAGGCGATCAAACTCCTCTTCGACGGCAAACAGGAGAAAACGGAGTAACCCCTCTTCTCTTCAGAATTTCCACCGGTTCCGTAAAATCCCGGCTCGTTTACGCGGCAGCGGCAGCGATCGACCGCTGCCGCGCGCACGAGTCGGGATTTCTTTTTCGGGCAAACGGGAAACGCCTTGACGGACCCTTTCACGCAAAAACACCCCGTCGGAGCATTTCATGCAAAACGCCCTGCCGGTTCTTCCCCACAAAAACGCCCTGCCGGAAAGAACCGGCAGGGCGTTGCTTATCAGGTTATACGGTCAGAAGATCAGTCCTTTTTTTCCTCTTCGGTCGAAGCCTCTGCGGGAGCGGGAGTTTCGGGAGCAGCCTCTTCGGTTTCAACGGGAGCCGAAGGCTCTTCCGCCGTTTCCGTCTGAACCGCTTCCTCTTCGGGCGCGGTTTCCGCGTTCTCTTCCGTCTCTCCGGCAACCTCTTCTTCGGCTTCCGTCGTTCCGGTTTCCTCAACGTCCTCCGCTTCGACGGCTTCCACCGCCTCTTCGGCAACGGTCTCTTTCGCGGCTTTCTCCGCCTTCACGTCAAGGGTTTCGATATCCTTTCTGCCTGCGCCTTCGGTCGCAACCGCTTCCTTCGGCTTATAGCACAGAACGACGATGATTCCGATGAGGGACAGCACGGCGATACCGAGGAAGATCATGGACTTCCAGTTGTTCTGCCAGAAAGTCTTGAATCTTTCGTCCACGAGTTTGACCTGCTGATATTCTCTCGACACTTTGACGATTTCGGTCTCGGCGATCTCTTTGGTGTCGGCAAGGGTTCCGAACACCTGGCAAGTCACCTTGAATTCCCCTTTTCTGAGCGGGGTGAAGGTCATGGACGAGGTGCTGAAGGAGTCGATATCGAAATCGGCGTCCTCGCCGTTGACCGCCTCGCGGAATTCCTCTTCGCCTTCGGGCTTGAATTCGAGAGCGAAGCCGCTCGCCGAGCCGTTGGTCACCGTCATGGTGAGGTCTTTGTATTTATAATTGACGAATCCCTCTCCGCCGCCGTTGGTCTCGATCTCGATGTCCTGATTCTTCAGATAATCGAAAGTGAAGATGGGAATGACGAGCGTATCGGTTTCGTCGTACCAACCGAGTCCGAGCGAGCCGCTCTTTCTCGTGAGCCCTTCCGTCGTGATCTCGTTGACCGAGGCGGGATAGGCGGGATCTTTATAGAGAACGTAGAACTGATATTCTCCCGCGGCGGAAGTGGAAATGCTCGAATAACTTCCGTTGGAGGAACTTCCCGAATTGAAGGAAGAACCGGGAGCCGCGCTGTAAACGTAAGAAGTCAGTTCCGACCTGTCGTAGAAGGTGGATTCCACCAGATCGAAGACGGCGGTGGGAACGCTGTACGTCGAGAGTTTGCCTTCGGGATCGACGGCTTCGGCGACCGAGGCGCGCACCTTGGTCAGTTTTTCCTGATTTTCCGCCTGGGTGAAATCGACGTAGCGGAGAGAATCTTCCGTCGCCTTGCCGAACACGCGGACCTTGACGGTATAAACGCTTTCCTCTCCGTCGAGCGAGACTTCGAGAACGTAATAGTCGTTCGCGTCTTCTGCGGCAAGCGCGTCGTTATAGACGTACTGAACGGTATAATCCTTCACGTTCCAGACGACGCCTTTCGTCCCGCTCTTCCAGATGAAACGCTTGTCCGTCTCGTCCTGCTTTTCGGACGCTTCGCCGCTGCCGAGTTTACCTTCCTCGGTCACGGTGAAGGTGGCGTCCGTCGCGTAGGCGGTAATCGCCTGGATCTTGGAAGTCGAAAAATCGACTTCTTCTCCGTCCTTCTTCGCCGTGATGTAGTCGAAGGAACGGTCCAGCCCCGCCACCTCGTCGAAGAAGGGCTGAGCAACTTCGTAGGTATAAGTAGAATCCGTGTTTTCCTCTTCGGCAAGCGCGGAAACGGCGCCGTAGGCGGTGGCTGCCACGCAGACCCCCGACAGCACCGAGATCAGACCCAAAAACCTTTTGCTTTTCATGTCAGACTCCTGATGAACGCGGGCTCTTCCGTCCCGCACGGTTATTACCCCTGGCGCCCCGAAAACCCGTGCGGCGGAGAGAATCCTCCTCCCGCTTTTTTTTCAGGCTGCGCTATGGTACCTATATATTTTAACCTTTTCCCTTTATTTTGTCAATGAATAAGAAAGCGATTTTTTTAATTATTTCCCTTTCTTTTTAAAATTTCATCAGATTTTCCCCTTTTCGTGGGGCGTTTCGCTTTCCTCTCTCTCCCGCCCTGCTTCCTCCCCGCCCCTCTCCGCGGG
>CAMAJQ010000228.1 GCA_945835865.1 uncultured Clostridia bacterium | reverse complement strand
CGACATGGGTGCGCTCGTCGCGGGGGCGAAATTCCGCGGTGAATTCGAGGAGAGGCTGAAAGCCGTTCTCGAAGAAGTGAGGAAGAGCGAAGGAAAGATCATTCTTTTCATCGACGAACTTCATACCATCGTCGGCGCAGGCAAAACGGACGGCGCGATGGACGCGGGCAATCTGCTCAAGCCCATGCTCGCCCGAGGAGAACTCCATTGCATCGGCGCGACCACGCTGGACGAATACCGCAAATATATCGAGAAAGATCCCGCGCTCGAACGCCGTTTCCAGCCCGTTACCGTCAACGAGCCGACGGTTGAGGATACCGTCTCGATCCTCCGCGGACTGAAGGAAAGATACGAAGTCTTCCACGGTGTGAAGATCCAGGACAACGCGCTCATCGCCGCGGCGACCCTTTCCGACCGATATATCACGGACAGATTTCTTCCCGATAAAGCCATAGATCTCGTGGACGAGGCGTGCGCTTCCATCAAGACGGAGATGAATTCCATGCCCTCCGAAATGGAAGACGTTTCGAGAAAGATCATGCAGTACGAGATCGAGGAAACTTCGCTGAAAAAAGAGACGGACGCCCTTTCGAAACAACGGCTTGCCGATCTCGGAAAAGAGATCGCGGAACTTCGCGACCGCTATAACGGTATGAAAGCGGCGTGGCAGACGGAAAAGGCGAGAATCTCCAACGTGCAGAAACTGCGTGAGGAGATCGAATCGGTCGGCGCGCAGATCGCGAAAGCGGAAAGAGAATACGATCTCAACCGGGCGGCGGAATTGAAATACGGCAAATTGCCCGAACTCAGAAACGAACTTGAAAAGGCGGAAAAAGAAGTCGCGTCCGAACAGGACAGCCTTCTTCACGATAAGGTGACCGAAGAGGATATCGCGAAGATCGTCGGTCGGTGGACGGGCATACCCGTTTCCAAACTGATGGAAGGGGAGAGAGAAAAACTTCTCCGGCTCGAAGATATTCTTCACGAGAGCGTCGTCGGGCAGGACGAGGCTGTACGCTCGGTAGCGGAAGCCATTCTCCGCTCGCGCGCGGGGATCGCCGATCCCGACCGACCCATCGGTTCCTTCCTCTTCCTCGGTCCGACGGGCGTTGGCAAAACGCAGCTCGCCAAGACCCTTGCAAAGGCTCTGTTCGACGACGAAAAGAACATGATCCGGATCGATATGAGCGAATATATGGAGAAGTTTTCCGTCTCCCGTCTGATCGGCGCTCCTCCGGGATACGTCGGATTCGAAGACGGCGGACAATTGACCGAAGCGGTGAGAAGAAGACCGTATTCCGTCGTTCTCTTCGACGAGATCGAAAAAGCCCACCCGGACGTCTTCAACATCCTCCTTCAGGTGCTTGACGACGGCAGGATCACCGATTCGCAGGGAAGGACGGTCGACTTCAAGAATACCGTCATCATTCTGACGAGCAATCTCGGTTCCCCGATCATTCTCGACGGCATCGGAGAAGACGGCGAAATCACGCAGAAGGCGAAAGAAGAGGTCAACGCCCTTCTCAAGAGTAATTTCCGCCCCGAATTTCTCAACCGTCTGGATGAGATCGTCTTCTATAAACCGTTGAAGAAGGAAGAGATCTTCCGGATCGTCGATCTTCTGCTTGCCTCGTTGAAAGCACGGCTTGCCGACAAGAGGATCGGGCTCGAAGTGACCGATTCCGCAAAAGATTATATCGTCGATCAGGGGTACGATCCCGTATACGGCGCGAGACCGTTGAAGAGATATCTTCAACATTCCGTGGAGACGATGCTTGCCAGGAGGATCATCGCGAACGACTTCGTTCAGGGCGATTCGGCAATCGTCGATTTCGACGGCGAGGGTCTCACCGTCTACAGGCGAAAAGGGAATTAAGCGCCGTTCGGCGTACAGATAAAAATCCTTTCCCGCGTTTTTGCGGGAAAGGATTTTTTATTCGTTATGCGTCCGCGCGGCGGGCGGACTCTTTGACGGAGAGGGAAAGGGAGAGGTCTTCCGGAAGTTCCTGCGGTTTTCCCGCATTTTTGCGGTAGGCGAGAGGGGTGACTCCCTCCGATTTTTTGAACAGTTTATAGAACCTCGTCTGATCGGGATAGCCGCAGCGCTCGGAAATCTCGGCTACCGAGAGCTCGGTTTCTCCGAGAAGTTTTTTCGCCTGGGTGAGTCTGCATTTGATCACGTACTGCTGCGGCGGAATTCCCATGTATTTTTTGAAGACGTGTGAGAGATAATATTTATTGACGTAAAGATCGTTGCACGCCTCTTCGATGGAGGAGATATTTGCGAAATTTTCCGTCAGATAAGCGTAAATCCGGGAGAAAGTCGCGTTTTTGACGAGGTTTCTTTCGGCGATATTGGTCTGTCTCAGAATGCCCGTAAGGATGAGTTTCGTCCAGTATTCCGTCATGATCTCGGCGTATGGCAGGTTGGTTTCGGTCTCTGAAACGAGAGAGAGAAAACAGGTTTCAAACCGCTTCATCCTCTCGCCGGAAGAATGAATGAGAGGGGTCACGTCTTTGGGTAAAAGCCAGTCTTTCGGAAGGTCGTTCAACTGAAGCCCCGAACAGGCGAAAAAGAGCAATTCGAGGGGCGTTTTTCCTTCCGTTCTTTCCAGATGGGGGACGCCCGCGTTATAGATCAGGATATCTCCCCCTTTGATCTCGAAGGAGCCGTCGCCGATCCTGGCGAATCCCGCTCCCGAGCGGACGAATACGATTTCACAAAATTCGTGAGAGTG
>CAMAJQ010000227.1 GCA_945835865.1 uncultured Clostridia bacterium | reverse complement strand
GCGGCTTCGGCGTCGGCGTGCGCTCCGTAATAAGAGGTCAGATCCATTTTTCTCTCCTTCGGGTCTCCTTGTCCGCTCTTTCCCGGAAGAGAAAGAAGAAGGTTTCCCCGCTTTGGTTTTTCAATTTATATCCATTCTATCACAACGGAGAAAAAAAGGCAAGCGGTTGTGCTTTCTTTGCGGCGAAAGGCGTCGTCGGATGAAAAAAATCGTATCCCTTACCGCTCGTGCGGAGGGCAAAGAAGAGCGAAAGAAAGACGAAAAATCGAAAAGTTCGTCGGAAAGAAGGTAAAAACAGATGATTTTTTCTTCCGACTGTGATACAATAGAAACATGAAATGCTTAAAGGGAAAAGAATCCTTCCTTGCGGCGCTTCTGTGTTTCGTCCTTCCGCTCGCATCCGTCTTCGGGACGGCGCCCGTCGGGACGGACGCCCTTGCGGAGGAGGAAGACGGCGTTTCGGAAACGGCTTGTCTCGTGGTCGGCGTGGAGTTTACGGACGGAGGTTCCACCTTCGACTCTTCGGCGACGGAAACGGTGAACGAAGCGTTTTTCGGGCGATACGGTCTGACGAATTACGTTGCCGCCAATACGAACGGAAGGGTGGCGGCGGAAGCCGGGTACGTCGCGACGGTTGCGGTCGGAAAATCTTCCGCATATTTCGCTCCCGCCTATTCCTATACGGGCGGGAAGTGGAAACTCGTCAATTCCGAAGGCTACGATAATCGCTGTTACGACGAATCGGGCGGGCTGGTCCCCTCGGGAGAGGGCAAGGTGAGCGTCGCCTATTTTGCGAGAGAACAGGAACTGATCCGCCTTGCGGCGGACGGGCTGCGCGCCGCCGAAGAAATCGATTTCGACGCCTTCGACCGGAACGGCGACGGCGATATCGACAGTATTTGTCTTCTGTTCGGCGATCCGCTGACCAGAGAATCGGTGAGCGAAACGGGAACGGGGACGATCTTCTGGCCGCATCAGAGTCATGCGTATTACGGCGGGACGGAAGGGGCTTCCTCTCTCTATTACGTCGGGGAGGGAGACGAATACGACGGGGTCTTTACGAAAACGGACCTCGGCGGGAAATCGGTCAGGAGGTACCTGGCGTTTCCTCTCGATTTTTTGCGGTCGGACGCTGCGGACGGGATCTATTCCGGTTCCACCGTATTGTGTCACGAATTTATGCACGTCCTCGGCATGCCCGATTATTATTCTTACGACGGGTCGGATACGGAATACGTGGGCGAACTCGATATCATGGACAAAAACGCAACGCCTCCTCAACTCTCTCTTTCCTATACGCGTCAGAAACAGGGGTGGCTCGACGAGGGCGTTCACGTGCTCGCCGCCGAGACGAGCGGCGAATATACGCTCTATCCGACGGAATCCTCAGACGTCGTCAAGGCGTACAAATACGTTCCGGACGATTTCGCCGAGCGGAGAGAATGCTTTTACGTAGAATACCGTAGCAAAAATTACCCCTTCGGCGAAGGGCTTTCGGACAGCGGACTCATCCTGTACCGCGTGAAAGAGAGCAACGCTTATATCGATTATACGGGCGAAAAGGGGAACGTCGATTACGGCAATATGTACGGCGATCCCGAGGTTTACGTCTTCCGCGACTGGGAACTCGCCGGTCTGTTCCCTAAAAAATACGTCGAGAGGAAGGAAGTTTCCTCCCGCGGCGTATGCTACGCCTATCTGAACGTTCTGCCCGTCTCGTCTTACGGCGGCGAGAACGCGACGAGAAATATCGTCTCTTATTCCGACGGGACGAACAGCAATCTTTCCCTTCGGGTCCTTCGCGAGAACGCGGACGGGTCGATCACTTTCACGCTCGGGCTCCCCGTGGCGACGAGGGAGGAAGACGAGGCGAAAAAAGCCGTTTTATCGGCTGATTCAGGGATTTATTCCGACGAGGAAAACAGGGATTGTCTATTTTTCGACTACGGCGTGAGAACGGGTACGGCGTACGTTCTCGTTACCGGAGAGAAGATCGACGGAGCGGACGGCGCGCGCCTTGCCGCCGGAGAATACGGAACGGCGACGGAATTGCCCGTCTCTTTCCGGAAAACGATTCTCCCGTCCGGCAAGGGGGTGCGGTACGTCTACCTTTGCGCGTCGCACGGGGGAACCTATACGGAAGTCGCGACGTACCGTATCGGAAACGAAGAAGGATCGGGCGGAGCCGAAGGATGCGGATCGCTGTATTCGGTCGCTCTCGTCGGCGTCGGCTTGTTTGCGGTGCTGTTGTTCGTTTCCGTCTGGATACCGAAATCAAAAAGGAGAAAGTAGCGATGGATGAAATGAATCGGGACGATCTTTTCGGTTCGTCCGGAGAACAAGAGGGAAAAGCCCCCGAGGCAGGGTCTCCCGGAACGACGGGCGAACCGCAGTCCTTGCAGGGCGGAGAAGGTGCTCCCGTGCAGAACGGGGGAGGGGCAGGACGGATCGGGTCGGATTATTTTTCTTCCGTTCCCTATCCTTCCGTCGGTACGCCCGACGCTCCGCGGGAAACGCCTGCCGCTTTGCAGGAAAACGGCGCGGAGAATCCGTCCCCGGCAGGAGAAGACGGGAAGGAGAATTACTTCAACTATCTCCGGCAAGGCGCGCCGCAGAATCCGGATGCGGGGAACGGTCAGCCCTCTTACGGCACGACCCCAAATCCGAACGGCAATCCGAACGGAAACAATCAGAACCCCTACGGCAATCCGTACGGATACAATCAGAACCCCTACGGCAATCCGAACGGAAACAATC
>CAMAJQ010000226.1 GCA_945835865.1 uncultured Clostridia bacterium | reverse complement strand
CATCCTTCGATAGTATTGACGATCATGAAGGATTTCAAACCTTCCGCAGCAAAACTTTCGTCCGCCTGCATCAGCGATTCATTTTCCGAAGCGAGGTAAACGAAGAGTTTCCCGCGTGCAACAAACATCTTGATGAGGGTTTTCTCTTCCGTTTCCCCTTCAGGCTGATCGGCAAGAACGAAGGATTTCGCATAGACGCGGATCAGTTTGAAGTAATCTTCCACGCTGTCGGCAACTCTTTCCGCTTTGACTTCATAGACGAAACCTTGCTTTCTCGTCTCTTCCGTCGCTTCGGTCACAACCGCTTTCTGGGTCTTCTTCATGCCGTTTTCGTACATGACGTCTTCAATCAGATCGATCGCGCCGTTGAAACTATCCTCATCCGTCACGCTTACCGCGGCGGCGAACGTTTCGCCTTCTACCACGGGATATCCCTTAGCCGCGAGATCGGAAACGGGTTCGTTCACTTCCAGAACGACCGCGTCGTCCGTCTGTTTCAGCGAGCAGATCCCCGTCGTTTCGTCCAAAGCGAAAGGCAGATCGTTTGCTTTCGTATAACTGTAAATCTCGGCTTTCAGAAGATCGAAGGCGTGTGCGAGGTCGTATTTCTCTTCCTCGGCTTTCTTCTCCTCTTCTTCCGCCGCTTTCGCAAGCAGGGCAAGTCTCTCCGCTTCTTCGCGGGCGGCTCTTTCTTTCTCTTCCTCTTCCGCGCGGCGTCTTGCTTCCTCTTCTTCCTGTTTCCGTCTCTCTTCTTCCTCCGCGGCGGCTTTTGCCTGCGCTTCGGCTTCGGCTTTGGCTTCGAGTTCTTTGGCGAGCATCGACTCGATTTCCGCTCTGAGCGCAGCCTTCTCTTCTTCGGCTTTTGCTTCGGCGGCGGCTCTGTCGTCAAGTTCTTTCTTGAGCAGCGCTTCGAATTCGGCTCTCATCGCGGCCTTTTCTTCTTCCGCTTTCTTCTTCGCCTCTTCTTCTTCACGCATCTCTTTTTCGATCTCTGCTCTCAGTCTCGCGCTCTCTTCTTCACGGAATCTGCGGTTTTCTTCTTCCGCCTGTTTCCGTGCTTCTTCCTCGGCGCGGATCTTCGCTTCGATCTCTTCTCTGATCTTGGACTCGTCGACGACGACCGTCTCGGCGGGAGTTCCGATAATACCGACCCTTCCGGTCGTTTCGGCGATCAGTCTGGCTTCTTCCGCCATCTTCTTCGCCTCGTCGATCTCCGCACGGAGCTGATCTTCCCTCGTCTGGCGTTCTTCCTGCCACTTGCGGCGTTCGTCCTCTCTCGCCTTTTCGATGAGGACGTCTCTCTCGGCAACGACGGCGTTCTTTTCTGCCTTCGCTTCCTCGGCTTCTCTCTCTGCCTGCAGTCTCGCTTCTTCGTTGTTCTTCGATTCTTCGATCTGCTTCAGGGCCTCGAGTCTCGCCTCTTCCGCCTTTCTCTCTTCTTCCGCCTTCTTGGCTTCGTATTCGAGTTTCTCGGCGGCGTATTTGTCAAGCCTGTCTTTTCTGTCTCCGTCCGCAGCGGACTTCGGAGCGGCGACGGCTTCCTGTTCTTTCAGTTCCTTATATTCTTCTTCGGTGATCCACTTCGCGAAGACGGCCATATTGCCTTTCACGGTCAGTTCGGTAGAAGCGAATCTCGTCTCGCACTCTTTATCCGTATACCAGCCCATAAAGACGTAACCTTTTCTGACGGGGTTGGCGGGATACGAGAATTTCTCGTGAAGTTTGACGTGAAGGATCTTGGTACCCTTGCCTCTGTTCGCGTCGAAACGAACGGAGAATTTTCTGTTCCTGACGGCGTGAACGATGATGGCGATCGCCACGATGATGACGATCAGCGCAAGGAATGCGATCAGCGCGATCAGCGCCCAATCCGTCCATTTCGTCTGATCGACGAGTCCGAACTGCGTAAAGTTATCGGTAGTGTAGGTCATAGACATAACTCCTTCTCCCTCTATCCATTCTATATCCGATAAGGCAACGGCATTCGTTATCGTGGTGTGATAATACTGAATGACGTTGACCTGATCTTTGAATTCCGCCAGCGCGTCGTCGCTCTTGAATTCGACGGTAACGCGGTATTTCTTTCCGAACTCTTCTCTGACGAGATCGTTTTCGTAAACGGTGATCGTGAAGTAACGGTCGAGATGTTTGCCGGCAAGTTCTTCTTTCACTTCGGCTGCGTTCGCGGAAGCGATCTTCTCTTCGAGGTTCTTTGCGCCGAGCATGACGTTGACGTTTCTCTCGACTGCGGGAAGCACGCCTTCACGGATAACGAGTTTCGCGTCCGCGTCGAAATCTTTGACGGGATTGCCCGCGTCGTCGATTGCCGTCACGAAAATTTCGTAATCTCCGCATTTCCCGGATACCGTAGTAATTTTCGGCAAGGGAACGGTAGAACTTTCTCCCTGATAATTCAGCGCGCCTTCCTGCTGATAGGACGCCGCGAATTTTTCAACGATCTGATTGCCGCACACGCCGTCCGTCTTGCCCGCTTTGTCAAGCGCGTCGATCATCTTCTTCGCGAGAAGGGCGTTGTCGGAAATGGTCTCTTCCGCCACGACGCCGTAATCGCCGGTCGTGATCGTCTTGACATTGTCGACTGCGGTTTTCGCCGTTTTCTTATATATATTCAGAATAGCCGACGCGTTCACGTCGTCGTTATAGTCGTGATAACTTTCCGCAAGAGTGTCGTAAAAAGTAAGAGCGCTCTGACAGAGGTTCATGATCTCTTCGGCTTTCGCTTTCGCCGCAGCCTGCGTC
>CAMAJQ010000225.1 GCA_945835865.1 uncultured Clostridia bacterium | reverse complement strand
ATATAATATTCAATGAAATAAAAACAAAGGAGTTTTTTTATGGCAAACAAAAAAGTTTACAAATTCGATTCCAGAATTCTGAGTGCGATCCTGTATCTCGTCATCGGAATTCTCTTCTGCGTTTTCAGATCCGGCTCTTTGCAGATCCTGCTCACCGTCGTCGGTATTCTTTCCATCGTTTACGGTGTGGTCGATCTCATCAAAAGATTCTATTATACGGGCATTTTCGGGATCGCCCTTGGCGTTATCCTTTTGGTCGGAGGCGCCTGGTTTGCTTCGATCGCAATCCTGATTTTCGGCGTTTTCCTCGCTGTCAAAGGAATTGTTTCTCTCATCGAAGTCTTTAAAATGGCAAAACCGAACCTCTTTGCCATTATCGGCGCGGCGATTACCGTACTGATCGGCGTTTTGCTGATCGTCAATAAATGGGTCATGCTCGATTGGTTCTTCATCGTGATCGGAATTGTCTTCATCGTAGACGGGATCCTGATCCTGATCGGTAAATAAAATATTCCGATCGATAGAAAACCCGCTTTCCGGATAACAGGAAAGCGGGTTTTCGCATTTGTTTGAATTCTGCGGAATATCAGAGAAGATAGGTCGGAAAATCTTCTTCACCGAGTCTTCTGACGACTTTAAATTTCTCTTCGTGGATATCATCCTTCGCGGGCGCCTGAACGACCGTTTCAACCTTGGCGAATTTTGCGATCTCCTTACGGACGGCTTCCGCGTCTCCCTCGAGAACGACCGCTTTGACCTTCGGTACGCCGAGTTTGACGAGGGCGGTCAGCCTTCTCGCCCCGTCGACCGCTTTCCATCCCTCCCCTTCTTTCACCACGACGACGGGCAGAATGACGCCGTATTTTTTGACGGACTCGATCATCTTGTCGTTTTTCCTCGTCGTTCTGAAAGAAATACAAGCGGGATCGAGTTCGATCACGTTGTTTTCCGTCAGGGCGGCGATTTCGTTTTTCGTCGTCTCCGCGGTTTTCGTCTCTTTTTTCTCCTGCGTCGCTTTCGTTGCTCTTTTCAGACTTCCTTTTCCAACCGGCATAATGGATTTCCTCCTGTTATTTGAATTATATTTCAGCCGAAAGATTTCAGAATCTCCTCCGCAAGCAAGCCGTATTCCGACGCGCTGCGGGAGGATTTTTTGTAACTTCCGACAGGTTTGCTGTTATCCTGCGCCCATTCGACCGAACTGTCGAGATGGATGACGTTTTCGTAGACGCGGATCCCCTCCGTCGAACGGAGCGTTTCCATCGTCTGTTTGAAATAATTTTTCCTCGCGTCCACTTTGGTCACGACGACCCCGGCAAGTTCGAGTGATGGCGCGAGTTCCTTCATCTGGCCGATAAACTCGAGCATATTGGCAAGCCCGAAAAGCCCCCAGGGGCTCGCTTCGACGGGAAGAACGATTTTATCGCTTGCAATCAGAATGTTCATGACCCAGCAACCGAGAGTCGGAGGCGCGTCGATGAGAACGAAATCGTATATTCCGCTCTCCACGACGGGGCGAAGCAGTTTTTTCAGAATAAACTCCCTCTGCCACTTGGTGAACAACTCGCATTCCACGGTGCTCATCAGCGTTGAGGACGGTATGAGATCGATGTTTTCGTATTCCGTACGTACGATCATGGGAGAAAGATCTTTCTGTTCTTTGACCGCAATAAACAGGTTGTTTTCCCCCGTGGCGAATTCGAGCACCTTTTCCTCGGGAAAGAAGGATAAAGTCAGATTCAACTGCATATCCCCGTCGACGAGCAGAACTTTTTTCCCCCGGACGGCGAAAGCGTACGCAAGACTTGCGCAAGTCGTCGACTTCCCGCTTCCTCCTTTGTTGTTTGCAAAACAGATTACCTGCGTTTTCATTGATTTTCCTCCGGATAAAGACAGGTGACGCCGGCCTGACGGAATTTTTCCATCCAGTTTTCGGGCGGTTTCACGTCTGTCACGATGACGTCCACGTCTTTCAGGTTGCCGACCACGTTGAAAGCGATCCTGTTGAACTTTGAACTGTCGACGGCGAGGACGCGCCTGTCGCAGTTTTCCAGCATCGCGCGTTTGGTCGACGCATGCATATCGTTGGAATCGGTAAAACCCTTCTCGATATCGAATCCCTTACAGGAAATGATAGAGGTCGCCACGTGAAAACATCCGATCATCTTATCCGCCTGGATCCCGACGAGAGCGAGGGAATCCTCACCGAGAAGCCCGCCGCTCGAAAAGACTTTCCAGTTTTTCAGATCCTTGAGTTCGAGAAGAATCTCGACCGAATTCGTGATGACGGTCATGTTCTTTCTCTCTTTGATCCGCTTGGCGATAAAGAGCGCGGTGGAAGAACAGTCGAGCATCAGACTGGAATTATCTTTGATGAAGCCCGCGCAGATTTCCGCGATCTTCTGTTTGCCGATCACGTTCGTTCTCTTCCGCACGGCGAGAGGCATATCGCTCTGCGTGCTCTCGTTGAGCACGGCTCCGCCGTACGATTTTACAACGAGCCCCTCTTTTTCGAGTTTTTCAAGATCTCTCCGGATCGTCTCCTCGGAAACGTTGAATTCCTTGGAGAGTTCGCTGACCACGACTCTTTTTTCCGTCTGTAAAATCGCAAGGATCCTGTTTTTTCTTTCGACTGCCAGCATTCATTCCCCTTTTTAACAAAAAGGAACCCGACGCGCCCGAAAACGTTCCCGTTGTTTTCGAGAACCGCATGACGAAGCCGTTAAGTTCCTATCCGCTTGCTTATAAGATTTTTTCAATCATT
>CAMAJQ010000224.1 GCA_945835865.1 uncultured Clostridia bacterium | reverse complement strand
GGGAAGCCTCAATAACCGACCTATACTCATACCTTCTCCGTCATCTAATAATCTCTCTATCGGACAAGAAAGAAAATTAAATGTATTAATTAACGGCACGACCGCCCATATAAGCGTAAGAATTTTCCAACAAGACGTACCGAATATTGCGAAAAAGAGCGTGGAACCCAAGATCACGCCAACAGCACCCCAGCAGTAAAACGAATGTAAAAGACTCATTACCCCGGTCTTGTTTTCAAAGGGACAAGCTTCGACGATTGGACTTAACAAAACTTCAATAAGACCGCTTCCCATTGCATAGAGTACGACGGAGATAAGAATACCCCAAAAGGAATCAGGCAGCATATCCGGTAAGAATGCCATTAGGATAAGTCCTGCGGCAGAGACTACCTGCGAAGCCACCACACAGGTTCGGTATCCAATGATGTCGGCGAATTTCACCGCCACCAAATCAACGAGCAATTGCGTTAAGTAAAACACCATCGGAATAAGTGCAATTATTTCGAATGAAATTCCGTAAGATTCCTTGAACGTCAGAAACAAAAGCGGCGTAAAGTTTGCGGATATCGCTTGCGTTATAAAGCCGAGATAGCAAGAGATCAGCGTTTTTCTATAATTCTTCGTTTTTGTCATAATGATTCCTTATACCGAGAATTAATTACTCCGTATTATATCATAAAAAAGCATTATAATGCAATCATAAAAAAGCATTATAATGCAAGTTGTTACGTGTGTGTAAAAGAAAACTCGACTATGAAAGGCGAGTTTTCTAAATAATTTATTTTAAATCCCTATGGAAACTGCGCTTTTTCGCGCCCGTTTGCCGGAAAGATCCCCGATTCCTTTGACAGTCCGGATTTTTTATGTTAAGATGATTACATGAGACTGGATAAATTTTTCTCCGAAACGACTCCCCTTTCCCGACGGGAAAGTACGGAAAAGATCCGTAAAGGTAACGTTTCGGTCAACGGAAGGACCGTAAAAAGGCCCGAAGAGAAAATCGACCCCGAAAAAGACGAGATCTTCCTCGACGGCGTGAAAGTTCCCTACCGCAAATTCCTTTACGTCATGATGAACAAACCTGAGGGCGTCGTCAGCGCGACGGAGGACGGAAGAGACAGAACGGTTCTCGATCTCCTGCCTCCGGAATACCGGAAATTCGGGCTGTTCCCCTGCGGGAGACTGGATAAGGATACCGTCGGATTTCTTCTTCTGACCAACGACGGGGAAGGTGCGCACCGTGCCCTTTCCCCGAAACGGCACGTCGAAAAGGACTATTTCTTCCGCCTTGCCGATCCCTTGAAAGAGGAAGATATCGCCGTAGCGGAAAAGGGCGTCCTGCTTGCCGACGGATATACGACGAAACCGTTCGTCGTCCGTCGCACCGGCGAAAGGGAAGGCGTGATCACTCTGACGGAAGGAAAATACCACGAGATCAAGCGGATTTTCGCCGCGCGGGGAAACAAGGTCGTCTTTCTGAAACGCATCTCCTTTGCGGGGATCCCGTTGGACGAAACCCTTGCTCCGGGCGGATACCGTTTCCTGACGGAGGAAGAAATCAACCTCTTTCTCTCGTCTTCTCCTGCCGGAAAATGAAATTCACAATCGGACGGACCGTGTGAAAAACGCGATCCGTCCTTTTTGATTTTACCCCTTCTTTCCGGGAGTTAATCGACTTATTCCAAGGCGTTCACATTCCCGTCACGTTCAGTGACTGAGATATTCCAATCCCTTCAGCATGATTTCGCCGAGTCCGTGTTCCCTTAAGGAATAGTATACGATCTTTCCGTGTCTGCGGCACAGAACGGCGCCGAAACTTCTCAGGATACGAAGCTGATGACTCACCGTCGTCTGGTTGATATTCAGAACCGCGGCAAGATCGGTGACGCATAGTTCGCTCAGAACGAGGGCGGATAAGATCCGAAGCCTCGTCTTGTCGGAAAAGAGCGAGAAGAACCCGACCAGGTCGTCCAGGATCTCGTCTTTCGGTACGTAGTTTTCAATGATTCCCCTCGTCTTGTCGTCCACGAGCAGCGTTGCCGTTTCCATATGGATTCCCCCTTTCGCCCCTCGGATCTCCGTCCGGAAAGTCCGGACTCCCGCGGGGTCGTCTGCACTTCCATTATAACGCACGAAGGAAAATATGTCAATACGTGCATATGGAGAGATTTTGTCGCATAAATTGGAATTGACAGGAAATTTGTCTGTTCGGGAGGAATTCAACGTGACGAACGATCAGGTCGTACTGCTCGGTATCCTATTCGTACTCTATGTAAACGGCGGAATCAGCCTTACCCAACTTCTCCTTCTGCTCGCTTTGCTTTCCACGCAGAATTGCTGTTGCGGAAATCGCCGCACGACGACGGCGACCGCCTGACCGCTTCCTTATCCGGGAGAGGCGCACGCGTGACTCAGGCTATTCCTGTCTTCCGCTGCACCCGTAGCGTTCGAGAAGCCCTCGGAGAACTTTGACGTGAAATTCCTCGTCGAGCCGGATGCGCTTGATGACGGCGGAAACCCGCTCGTTCGTCAGATTTGCGAGAATATAATCGTATTCCGCAATGGCGTTGAGTTCGCCCGCGACGTCGTCGAGAAGCATTTTGCACGGAGTGACTGCCGTCGATACCTTGTCGGCGGCGTAAAAGCGCATGCCTCGCGGCAAGGGCGATACGTAAACGGGCGATACGCCGAGTTCAAGCAAAAGCCCGCCCAAAATATCGAGATGATGCATTTCCGTTCTCGCGATGCCCGCGAGAATATCTGCCGTCTCCCGATCTCCTTC
>CAMAJQ010000223.1 GCA_945835865.1 uncultured Clostridia bacterium | reverse complement strand
ACGGCGCAGTTCGGGGAAATCTTCCCGCTCGCCGAAAGGAGTATATTGCGCCATCAGCGAAAAATAAGCCCCGTTGCGCCTGTTCCGGGCAAACCAGGAGAGGATCTTTTCGCTGTCCGGCACGCAGAGGGGAAGGATCATGTGTCGGACGATCACCCCGCTTTTCATCATGCCGTCTTCCCCGAAAGAGGTCTTTTTGGAATCCATCATAAAGCGGACCGCCTCTTCCGCCACCGAAAAATAGTCCTTTCTGCCCGTGTAGCGGGCGGAGATCTCCGGATCGTAAAATTTGAGATCGGGAAGATAGATATCCACGTAAGGATCGATCATCTTCAGGGTTTCGACCGGCTCGTAAGAATGGGTGTTGTAGACGACGGGGATCAGGGGGCGGTAGATCTCAAACGCGCGGACGATCTGCGGCACGAAATGGGTCGGCGTGACGAGGTTGATATTGTGGACCCCGGAATCTTCGAGCGTGCGGAAGATCCCGGCGAGTTCTTCGGGTGAAAATTCCCTTCCCGTCTCGCTTCGGGAAAGGGGGTAATTCTGGCAGAAAACGCATTTCAGCGAACAGCCGCAAAAAAAGACGGTGCCCGAGCCTCTCGTCCCGCTGACGGGGGGCTCTTCGTACATGTGCGCGTAATATTTCGCGATCCGCACGACGTTTTTTTCGCCGCAATAGCCGGGCTTTTGGTTTCGGTCCGCTCCGCACCGTACGGGACAGAGGGTACAGCGATCGTTCTTCATCCGGTCTCCTTTCTCGCAAAAGCCGCATTTTTCAAAATATGGCTTTCTGATGAAATTATTTTAGCATACGGAAAGAAATTTGACAAACGTTTCCGAAGGGTGTATAATTTTTTTATCGTACGGAGGGAGGTTTCTCCCGACGTCGTACCGCTCAAAGACAAGCGGGAACAGACCACAAATAAAAATAAGAAGGAAAGAAGATGAACAAGTTTTTTACCAGCGAAAGCGTGACCGAAGGGCATCCCGATAAGATCTGCGATCAGATTTCGGACGCCGTTCTGGACGAGATCCTGAAAAAAGATCCGTACGCTCGGGTGGCTTGCGAATGTTCGACCACGACGGGTCTCGTTCTCGTTATGGGTGAAATTTCCACCTCGTGCTACGTCGACATTCAGCAGATCGCCAGAGAGACCATCCGCGAGATCGGCTACGACCGCGCGAAATACGGGTTCGACTGCGATACCTGCGCCGTCATTTCGTCCATTCACGAACAGAGCGCGGACATTGCGCTCGGGGTCGACAGTTCGGTGGAACACAGAATTTCCGGCGAGGAAGCCGACCGTTTCGGCGCCGGAGATCAGGGCATGATGTTCGGCTACGCCTGCAACGAGACGGAAGAATATATGCCCATGGCGATCACCCTCGCCCACAAACTGACGAGAAAACTGACCGAAGTCCGCAAAAACGGGATCCTCGATTATCTCCGTCCGGACGGAAAGACTCAGGTCACCGTGGAATACGAGGACGGCAAAGTCAAAAGGATCGACACCGTCGTCGTCTCCACCCAGCACAGCGAACAGGTGGAGACCGAAAGGCTTCGCGCCGACGTGAAGAAATACGTCATCGAAGCCTGCCTGCCCCCCGAACTTCTCGACGATAAGACGAAATATTTCATCAACCCGACGGGGCGTTTCGAGATCGGCGGTCCGCACGGAGACAGCGGTCTGACGGGCAGAAAGATCATCGTGGACACCTACGGCGGAAGTTGTCCGCACGGCGGCGGGGCGTTTTCCGGCAAGGACCCGACCAAAGTGGACAGAAGCGCGGCGTATATGGCGCGCTACATCTGCAAAAACGTCGTAGCGGCAGGGCTCGCGGACGAATGTACTCTCGAAATCGCCTACGCGATCGGCGTCGCCAAGCCCGTTTCCCTCTTCGTCAACACCAAGGGAACGGGAAAACTTCCCGACGGAGAGATCGCCGATATCGTTTCCAGAGAATTCGACCTTCGTCCTTTTTCCATCATCCGGACGCTCGATCTGCGCCGTCCCATCTATAAACAGACCGCCGCGTACGGGCACTTCGGAAGAGACGTTTTCCCGTGGGAAAAAGTCGACCGCATGGACGATCTGAAAAAATACCTTTCCAGATGATCGGATAAAAAAAGAAGCCTTGCTCTCTCCCCTTCCGACGGGTGAAGCAAGGCTTTTCGTTTTTTGGAAGGCTACGCCGTTTTCCCGAACGGAAAACCTTCTTTTCTCAAAAAAAGTGAAAGGAAAACCTTTCCGCGGCGCAAACGGAAAATTGCGACGGAATGATTCCCGAAAAGGACGGACGGATTCCGTCCGCCCGTAAACCCGTCCGGGCGCGGCTACGACGTTGCCGTCAGGTTTTTATTTGTTGAACTCTTCCTTATACGCCTTGCTGAACTTGACGACGGGCGCCTTGCAGGCGGGAATGACGACTTTTTCTCCCGTGAGGGGGTTCACGCCTTCTCTCTCGTTCTTGTCTCTGAGGTCAAAGGTCGCAAAGCCGGAAATATGAACGTATTCCCCTTTCTTCAGCGAATCGGTCAGCGTGTCGATAAAGGCGTTGAAGTAAGTGTCGGCGTCCCTGATGGTCACGCCGAGAGAGTCGGCGTAGGCTCTGATGAATTCACTTTTGTTCATGATATACCTCCGTGGACCGTTGCCCGAAAAATCCGATTTCTTCTTATTTTTTTGTTTTTCCGACGGGCAACTGAAAGCGTTTGCCGGCGACGGTTCCGCCGCCTTCGCATTCTGCTTTTATTATAGCATAAAAAAAATTTTTTTCAAGGGGTTTTTGAAAATT
>CAMAJQ010000222.1 GCA_945835865.1 uncultured Clostridia bacterium | reverse complement strand
AACTATATCCGCAAACAGACTCTTACGGGGGCAGAGCGGTATATTACGGAAGATCTGAAAAAAATCGAGGATGAAATCCTGACGAGTTCAGACCGCTGTAAAAAGATCGAATCGGAGATTTTTGAAAAGATCCGTGGGATCCTGCGCGAAAACATCAAAAAGTTGCAGGATTCTTCGCGCGCGATCGCCTGTCTGGACTGCGTATTGTCTCTCGCACGCGTCGCGAAGGAAAACGGATATTGCAGACCTGCCGTCGTTGCGCCCGATCAACCGATGAACGTCGTTCAGGGGAGACATCCCGTCGTGGAATGCGTTTCCAAAGAACCTTTTATCGCGAACGATACGCTGATCGATACCGAAGAGAACCGCATGCTCGTCGTGACCGGACCAAACATGGCGGGGAAGAGCACTTACATGAGACAAAACGCTCTGATTGCCGTTCTTGCGCAAATCGGTTCCTTCGTTCCGGCAAAGTCGGCGGAAATTCCGGTGATCGACCGCATTTTTACCAGGATCGGCGCGAGCGACAATCTGATATTCGATCAAAGCACGTTTATGGTTGAAATGACCGAAGTCGCCTCCATCCTTCGTCACGCCACTTCTGCCAGTCTTCTCATTCTGGACGAAGTTGGCAGAGGAACGAGCACGTACGACGGACTTTCCATTGCCTGGGCCGTCGTGGAATATCTTGCGAAAACGGTGCGTGCAAAAACGTTTTTTGCCACTCACTACCACGAACTTTCCGAGTTGGAAGGCGTGATCGACGGTGTAAAGAATTACAAGATCACCGTAAAAGAACTGAACGGGAAGATCGTTTTTTTAAGAAAAATCATGCGGGGAAGCGCGAACAGAAGTTTCGGAATCGAGGTCGCATCGCTTGCAGGAATTCCTTCCTCCGTGACTTCGAGAGCAAAAGCCATTCTGAAACAACTTGAAAAGAACGACCTCGCGAAGTCGCCCGTCGAGCCCTGCATAGACGAACCGGAACAAGAGGAAGAACTTCCCGTCCGTTCGGAAGTCGAGGAAATTCTTCTTTCGACCGACGTGGACTGTCTGACTCCTCTGGCGGCGCTCCAACTGATTTCGGAATTGAAGAAAAAAATTCAAAATTGATTGTTATATCGTTAATTTTATACTGTTTTTCGTTTATCGAAGACGCGTTTTCGATTAACGTGAATTCATGCCTTGGAGAAAGAGATATGGCAAAAATCAATATTCTGGATAAAAGCGTTTATAGTCGCATTGCGGCGGGGGAAGTGGTAGAACGCCCTTTTTCCGTCGTGAAGGAACTCGTTGAAAATTCCGTCGACGCCGGAGCGAGGGAAATATCGATCGCCGTGACGGACGGAGGGAAAGAGAGCATCGTCGTGACGGACGACGGATGCGGGATCTCCGAAGAAGACCTTCCCAAAGCGTTTCTGCCACACGCAACGAGCAAGATTTCCGCGGCGGAGGATCTCGATACGATCATGACTCTCGGTTTTCGCGGGGAGGCGATCGCCTCCGTCGCGTCCGTTGCGAAAGTGACGATTCTGACCTGTGAAGAGGATGCCGAAACGGGCTGTATGTTGACGGCGGAAGGAGGGGTTCTCGGAGAACTCGATTACTATCCCGCCAAAAAGGGAACGGTCGTCACGGTAAAGGATCTCTTTTACAACACGCCTGCGAGAGCAAAATTCATGAAATCAGCCAAAAGCGAGGAAGCGGATATCACGGGCGTCGTTTCCCGTCTTATTCTTGCAAATCCGCATATCGCATTCCGTTATACTTCCGACGGTAAACAGATCTATAAAACCAACGGAGAAGGAATCGAGGAGGCGATCATCCGGATATACGGTTACGATACCATAGCGGATTGTTTTAAAATCGACGGGACGAAAAACGGAATCAAAGTTTCCGGTTATATCGGGAAACACTTCTTCACCAAACCGAACAGAACGTATCAGACGTGTATTCTGAACGGGCGATATATCGTCAATGCGACCATTCAATCGGCGATCCACAACGCCTATTCGAGTTATCTCATGAAAAGGCAATATCCGTTTTACGTTCTGAACGTTCAGGTCTCGCCCGACGTCGTTGACGTGAACGCGCATCCGAGCAAAACGGACGTTCGTTTTTCGGACAATCAGGTCGTCTACGGAACGTTATATTCACTCGTTTCCAACGTTCTCGACGGATCGTCTCAGGCTCTCGATATTCTGAAAACGAACGAGTTCCCCGATTATAATCCGGAAAAAAAATCTCTCGTGCCGCACGGGTTCGACGCGTCGATAAGCGCGGCGAAAGAAGAACGGGGCAGAGAAAAAGAAAACGAAAAATACGATTTCAGCAAACCGCTCCCCAAACCTTATCCTCCCTCGAAATCCTTCGTTTACGCCGACAACGACGATTTACAGAACGCTGTTTCCCGCCGGGAAGAGATATGCGACGTCCGCGCGAAAGGGGAGACGGAGAAAGGAGAGCCTTCCGTCGACGTATTTGCCGAAAACAAAAAATACATCGAACAACTCGAAAGAGAAAAAGCGGAGAAAGAACGGCTTGAACAACAGAAAATGAGCGAGAATCTACCTTTCCGCACGGTCGGTCAGGTTCTGACGACTTATCTGATACTCGAACGGGGAGAGGAGATCTATTTTATCGATCAGCACGCTGCTCACGAACGCCTTCTTTACGATCGGTTCAAAGCCTCTTTTCAGGGAAACGGATCGAACGCCCAACAGCCTATGCTGATCCCTTACGTTCTGAACGTCAATCCGACCGAGTTCGATTTCCTCGACGGCAAACTCTCTTATCTCCG
>CAMAJQ010000221.1 GCA_945835865.1 uncultured Clostridia bacterium | reverse complement strand
TTCTGCAAAGCGTAACTGCCGTATTGCTGCGCGTAGAAATCGGGAGCGATTGCGACGTATCCTTTGCCGTTCCAGTATTCCACCCATTCGTAGAAGGCGCACCCCCCTCCGCCGTGAACGAGAACGACGGCCGGATATCCCCCGTCGGGCATCGGGGAGGAAGGATAACCGATATACGCGAATACCTTCGTCTCTTTTCCCTGATATGCGGGTCCGTCGTAAAAAATCGCTTCCGTTGAACCGTACGCGTTGGCATAATCGCCCGGCTCTCCTTTTTCCACCGTGACTTTACGGCAGAAAAGTTCTTCCGTATCCCACATCAGATCTTCCCGTACGAGCGGGACGTACTCTTCCCGACGGGCGGAACTCTCCGCCTTTTCTCCGCAACCCGACAGGGACGCGGCGAGCAACCCCGTAAGCACGAGCGACAACCATTTCTTCATTTCCATTTTCATTTATCCTCATCCAGATCCACCCGGGCAAAATACACGTCGTGGCGATTGAATTCAAACGCCGCATAAAGGACGTTTCCCTCGATAAACCCGTTTGCATAAGAATAAGCCCCGGGAAAATCGGACAGTCTGATCTTTTTCTTCCACGTTTTCATTCCGTCTTCCGAAATCCATATTTCCAGAGGAAATCTCGCTTCGAGTCCGTACCCGCCGCGCGGGGTGTTCAGCAACACCACCCTTCCGTCCTCCGTTTTCAGCAACTGCGGCTTGTTGGACGGATTCGGAATATCGGAAACGAAAGGTCTGCTCCACGCGTTTCCGCCGTCGAAGGAATCCGATCTCCACAAGAAACCACTGCGGTCGACGCGGAACAGCATGACGAGGTGTCCCTTTTCGGTTTCCGTCACCGTGTTTTCCGGCCAGAACCAGGTAAGCCCGAGTTCCTTCATCTCCTCGGCGGTCGTGCGGAAAGCCACGCGGCGTTCAAACGTCCCGCCTCCGTCTCCGCTCAGAAGAAACCCGCTCTCCACGTATTTTATCGGGCTTTTCCAGACGTAATCTCCCCTTTCCAGACAACCGCTTTCCATCTCCTGCGTGACGGGATAGAAATGGTAAGGGAAAAGGATCTTCCCGTCGGACAGGCGAAGCATACTACGGACGAAAGCGTACGAAGGCAACTCCCGTAAGGGGCGGACGGACCACGTCCGTCCGCTGTCGGCGCTCTCGTAAACCTCGTTCCGCCAATTGACGAATCTGCCGTTATGGGAAGAGACGAAAACCTTCAGTTTATCCCCGAGGACGGCAGTTTCCGTATGATACCTCGCAAGCCCGTCTTCCTCCCCGAGTTTCATTCCTTCGCTCCAGGTCTTTCCGTCGTCTTCGCTGCGGAAAAGATACGTCCGGTTCCCCGGAGCGGGTTCGGAGCCTCCCCCGCAGGTGCAGAGGAGAACGAGATCTCCGTTCTGCGCCCTGCGGACGTTGGCTTCCACCGATAAATCGTCCCGATGGACTAAACCGATATACATTACTTTTTCTTTCTGGAGCAAGCGAACAGCGAAGCCGCCATCGCTCCGATGCAAAGCGCGGCAAACCCTCCGCCGAGCGACGAACCGCATCCTTCGGCAGCGCTCTTCTCATAAGTGAGGGTGATCGTCATATCCGCCATCGCCGTTCCGGACAGTTTGCGGGAGGACTCGACGAATCGATATCCGTCGATCGCAATCGCCTCAACCGAATAAATATCCTTGTATTTGCAGGAAACATCTCCTGCGGCGGCGATTTCGTTTCCGTCCGTATCGACGTATTTTACCGTGATTCTGATGACCGCAAGTTCGTAAGTGAGAACGATTTCCGTGGCAGAGGAAGCCGTACCGGAAAGTTCTTGATCCGAAGAGAGGAAAACGTATCCCATGATCGTCGGGGGTGTGATTTCGTATTTGCCCGCCGCAAAAGTCAGGACCTCTTCGTCGCGGATGCTCTGCCCCTTTTCGTCGACGCATCTGAGCGTGATCTCGACGGAAGGCGCCGCAAATTCCGCGTCGGCGACGGCAAGGGCGTAATCTTCGCCCGATTCCAGGACGTTCGTCTCGTCGAAAGCGGCGCGGCAGAACACCGTCTTGCCCTTCGTCACGTCCGCCGTATTCACGTCCGCCGTCCCGTCTTCGGGATCGGAAGTATAGACGAACCTAGCGGCGTCGAGCAGAACTTCAACCTTGGTTTTTTCCGCTCCGGCTTTGACCGTCCCCGCAGAAGCGACCCTGATGCCGTAACCGCCGTACCAGGAGACCTTCGTCAGGTTCATCGCAAAACTCACCGAGACGATCCTCGTCCCGGAAGGCATCTTATCGGCACCGCCGAGCAGGGAGAAATACTCCCACGGAACGTACCAGGTTCCCGCGCCGTCCTTGAAAACGTGCTGGGAATTCTTTTCGGTCAGGGAGATCACGTTCCCGTCTTCGGTCGTGAACATATCCTTCCCGACGCAGCTGCCGTAAGCGGTATAGACGTTCCCCTCCGAATCGGTGATCATGAATTTAAAGCCGTAGTTGGTTCTCGCCCCGAGGAATTTGACGAACAGCCCGGTCGATGCGGAAGTGTCGATCCCTTCTCCGAAACCGAGGGAAAGTTGAGCGTATACGCTCTGTTTTGCGGTCATATCCTTTTTAATTCCCATATAGACCGCTTGATCCATATCGGATTTGACGTTGAGCGACGCGAGAACGCCGTTTTCGTCAAAAGTCGCTTCGTACACCTCGTTGCTCGTCGTCTCGTCCCAATCGGTATCCGGGATCTCCGCCGGTCGGTAGACGAGGGTGATCGTTTCCGACGTCGCCGCGAACGAACCGCTCAACGGCAGATCGGAAGAATCG
>CAMAJQ010000220.1 GCA_945835865.1 uncultured Clostridia bacterium | reverse complement strand
GGCTCCTGCGAAGAAAACGGCGAAATGTCCGGCTTGCGGGCAGGAGATCCCCTTCGGATCCAAGTTCTGTCCCGAATGCGGAGCAAAACAGGAGACCAAGCGTTTCTGCAAGGAATGCGGCGCGGAGATCGGGGACGCCAAATTCTGTCCCGAATGCGGGACCAGACAGTAAGCGGATCCCGGGCGTTCTTCCCGGACGCGGAGCAACGGTTGCCCGACGACCGGAAACGGACGATCGGCTTTAAAAAAGAACGAAAACGATAAAAAACCAAAAAAAGGAGTATCGATATGGAAAAGAAAATTACGGAAAACACCATCATCACCGAAGCGTTGGAGATCAATCCCGACGCGGCTGAAATTCTGATGAAGTACGGAATGCACTGCCTCGGCTGTGCGATCGCTCACGGAGAAACGGTCGGAGAAGCCGCTGCCGTTCACGGAGCGGATCTCGAAAAAATGCTTGAGGAACTCAACGCCGTCAAGGATTAAGCGGCGTTTCGGGTAGAAACCGGATTGACCGGTAACGGAACGGAGAGTTTCGCCGACGCGGTTTCCGCTTCGGCGAAGTTTTCGTTATCGGCGGGGAAACAGGAGAAAACATGAGTCAGGAAGTCGATTTCAGCAAGGAAAGAAAGGAAGTAAGCACGCAGTATATCAAATGCGATGCCTGCGGCGGCAATATGAATTTCGATCCGACCCTTCAGAAACTGAAATGCGAACACTGCGGCAGCGTGGTCGACGTGCAGAAAAATTTCGACGTGAAGGAAAACGACATCGAAAAGGGTTTCGAGAACGTTGAAAAGTGGGATCCGAAAGAACAGGTCACCTACAAATGCGAGAACTGCGGCGCGGTCGTCGTGGTGAGCGCGGGAGAAGAGGCGACGCTTTGTCCTTTCTGCGGGACGTCGCACGTCATCAGGGCGGAAGATCTCGCCGGGATCAAGCCGCAGGTCGTCATTCCCTTTCAGTTCGGGGCGGATAAGGCGGAGGAATATTCCCGCAAGTGGGCGAAAAAGCGCCTGTTTGCGCCGAGAAAATTCAAGAAGACCCTCGAATCCGGCAATTTCCGCGGCGTTTACGAGCCTTGCTTTACTTTCGACAGCAAGACGTTTTCCCGTTACGTCGGCAGGGTGGGCGACCGCCACACCCGCACGGTGGGAAGCGGCAAGAACCGCCGCACCGAGACTTACGTCGTCTACCGCAACGTGAGCGGGCAGTTCAACCATTTCTTCGACGACGTGATGGTCGCCACGAACGATAATTTCGGGCAGGCTCTGCTGAACAAGCTGACCCCTTTCAAGACGAGCGCCGCCTGCGTGTTCGAGAGCAAATATCTTTCCGGCTATTACGCCGACCGTTACCGCAAAGACCTCAAGGAGAGTTGGGGGGACGCGAAGACTTTTATGGACGCGGAACTCCGCCGCCTGATCAAGCAAACGCTTCATTGCGACGTGGTGGATTATCTCAACGTCTGGACGCAGCATAGCGACGTGACCTATAAGTACGTCCTTTTGCCCGTCTATATGCTTCAGTACCGTTTCCACAAGAAGAATTATCCCGTCTATATCAACGGCAGTACGGGAAAGGTCAAGGGGAAAACGCCTGTTTCGCCTCTGCGCGTGGCGATCGCTTCCGTCCTCGGGGTTGCCGTATGCGTCGGACTGTACGTCCTGTACCTGTGGATGAACGGCGCGTTCTGATCCGTTTGCGAAGGGGATATTTGTCCGAAAAAGGACAGAAACGACGGCGGAAAGCCTCCTTTAACCGAAATTTCATCCTTTCTCCCGAAAACGAGGGTCGAACGGGTTGACATTGCGGCGATTTCATTGTACAATAATAAAGTATAAAACACGAATGGCTCGGAGGGTCATCATGAAAAGATTTTTCAAGGGTATTTTAGCATTCTCCTGCGCGGCGACCATGCTTTTCGCTTTTTCCTGCGGGGACGTCGTCAAGAACGGGAGCAAAATCGATAACTGCAAAATCACGCTGAATTACGTCGACGCGGACGGTGAAGAGCAGACGAGGACGCTCAACTTCGAGTTGTACGTCAACTACGCTCCCGCCACGGTCGAACATTTCGAGTATCTCGCGAATCAGGGATATTACGACGGGACTGTCGTTTCCAACCTGTCTTCCTACGTGGAATTCGGCGCGTTTACCGAGAAGGACGGCGTTCTGACCTCGAAATACGACGAAAACGTCGAAAAGGGATATTATTCCATCATCACCAAGGACTACGCGCTGAATAAATACGTCGGCACGGATAAATCCGTCGCGAGATATGCCGACGATTTTTCCATCCACGGCGAATTTGCCGAGAACGGGTTCGGAGGAAACAAACTCGGTCTGACGGGCGGCTCGCTCGTGCTCAAGAGAGATTACAACGCCAAGAATCAGGGCGCAGCTTATAACACCGGCAAGGGGACGATGGCGGTGACCTTCGGATCTTCCACCTATATCTCCACCGCAGATCGTTTCGCGGTCATCGGAAAGATCCTTTCCGACGATGACGACCAGTTCGAAGACGAGCAGTCCAGCCTGGAGTTCCTGCAGGCTCTGATGACGGAACTCGACGCCGACGCCGACGACAACAGTTATTGGTATTACGGCAAAGCCGATTCCGAATACGTCGGACAATACGGCAGATATCTGATGAAAGACGAAAACGGCACCTATTTCGTGAAGGACGCTTCGGGGAAATTCACCGTCGAGCTCGATGATACGGACGACGAGGATTTTCTGAAGGAACTTTCCGAACAGGCTGTTTATATGAACAATCTTCCCTACCACACGATCACGATCGTTTCCGTAAAAATCGGC
>CAMAJQ010000219.1 GCA_945835865.1 uncultured Clostridia bacterium | reverse complement strand
AAAGACCTGCAAGGCAGTAGCGTGATCAGCGTTTATTTTTCGATGACGATGTTCGTTTCGGGAGGAATGATCCCTACTTATATCGTCGTCAAGTCACTGGGATTGCTGAACACCATATGGTCGATGATCATTCCCGGCGGTGTGAGTATATTCAATATCATCGTCATCAGAACCTTCATGCAATCTCTCCCGTGGGAATTGCAGGAAGCAGCCATGCTCGACGGTTGCGGCAATATCCGCATGTTCGTCACCATCGTTCTTCCTCTCTGTCGCGCGGTTATCGCCGTTATGCTTCTCTATTCCATCGTGGGGTATTGGAACGCCTATTTCAATTCCTTGCTTTACATCACGAAGGACGAACTTTTCCCACTGCAGAGGGTGATACAGAGGATCCTCGTTGCGAACGAGTCATCGAGTTCCATCGGCGGAGACATCGGTCTGAGCGAGCAGGGGCTGACGAGCGAAGTGCTCAAATACGTCACCATCGTCGTTTCGAGTATTCCTCTCATCGTCATCTATCCTTTCTTTAACAAATACTTCAAGACGGGATTGATGATCGGCGGTATCAAAGGATAAAAAAAATTTATAAGGAGAAAACATGAAAAGGAAACTATTTGCTTTCGTTTTGATTTTCACGCTGATTTTATCGGGAACGGTCGGATGCGGTTCCAAAAAATCGTCTTACGATCCGGATAATTTCCTGCCGCAGGGAACGGCGGAAAATCCTTATCAGATCGTCAAGGAAAAAGTGACGATCGACGTCTTCGTCCCGCGCGGAAGCATGAATCCGCATTATAACGAAATGAGAACGTTTCAGGTTCTGTCGCGCGTGACCAACCTCGATTTTAACTTCATCGAAGTGGATACTTCCGCCTATACGAGCCTTCGTTCCGCCGTATGGGAGGACAAAGACAATCTTCCCGATCTCTTTCTCTTCAACAATCCGATTTCCGAACAGGTCGTATATTCGCAGTACGACGCCCTCGTCGCCTTCAACGACGACGGTTTGCAGTCGGGTGGAGTCAAAGCGGGCAATCTGATCGAAAATTATATGCCGGAATACAAAGCCCTGCTGAATAACAACTTCGGACTCGAAGGTTCGCAAAGCGCCGTCAGAGTCGCTTCTCTTCAGGACGGAAAAATGTACTGTACTTTGTCCGTCAAAGACGTTCCCCGCGATATGACCTTCAAAATGTGGATCAACAGCCGTTGGCTCGATAATCTTCGGGAAGACGGCGTAACGATGCCGGACGGTTCGGAGATCCCCGACGTCGACGGAATCGATACCCTTGAAAAATATATCGATATCCTCCGTCTTTTTAAAAAATACGACGCCAACCATAACGGGAAGAACGACGACGAAATCCCAGTCGCGTCGCAGTCTCTACAATATCTCAGGAACTTCATTCTCGCTTCGTACGGTTACGTGACCAACCTGATCGAAACGGAAAACGACGGGAGCGGAGTCACTTACGTACCCAAGACGGAAGCTTACAAAAAGTATCTTGAAACGGTCAATCTGATGTACGGCGAGGGATTGCTCGATCAGAGCACTTTCTCCGTCAAAACGGACGCGCAACTCGCCGTAAAAGGAATGGACGGGGATTCTTCCCGCCTCGGATCTTTCGTTGCCGCCGCGGCGTATATCGTCGTCGGCACGGACAGAGACGAAGAATATACCACGTTCGGTCCTCTCACGAGCGATTATTATACGGGCGAGCCTCTGCAGTGGGGGTTCGGATATTTCTCTCCGACGGGCGCCGTGATCCCCAAGGGAACGCCTTACGTCAGAGAAATCGCGAGGCTTCTCGATCTTTTCTATTCCGATCTCGGCAGACAACTGATTGCGTTCGGTGAGGAAAACGTCGATTGGAAATGGGACGACGAAGGGAAAACTTCCTGGTCGATGCTCATTCCGGACGACTGGAAGGGAACGCAGGAAGAATACCGCGCGACCCTGACGCCGAACGTCGGGACGGGTGCCGCCCTCTATTGGTCTTACGGTTTCGTCGGGAAATCGAGCGATCCCGTAACGGGAAAACTCAACCGCCTGAGCGAGCGTTATCTTCCTTATCTGAAAGAGGCATTCCCGTCGGAAATCAAACTGACAGGAGAGCAATACAATACGGTTGAGGTGATCAACGCAGGTCTGAGCGCGTACGTGGACAATATGGAATACAATTTCGTGACGGGGGTAAAGAGCATAACGTCCGATTGGGACGCATATCTGCAGGATCTGAAAAAATACCGCGTCGACGAACTGATCTCCATTTACGACGGCGCATATCAGGCGTACAAAAAATAAGCCCGGGGGGAAAGGAGATTTCCGGATGAAAATGAAAGCGTTGCCTTTTCTTCTTTCCGCCTGCCTTCTCTTTGCGTCGGCAGGGTGTTCTGCAGGAAACAAAGGAAGTAGCGGAACGGAAAGTACGGGCGGGGCGGAAAGCACGAGCGGAGAATCTGCCTCCGAATCGCAGCCGACGGAAGGCGCAGAGGTAATCGATTTGAATACTTTGGTTGAAGAATTGAGCAAGGATTATTATTCCAAAAACATAAAAACGTCGGAAAAACTCGGACTGAGCGATCCGACGGTCGTCGGGGCAGACGAAAAGAAGATGAACGAAAACCGTTATCCCGTTCCCGCAGACGGAGAATTTGCCCTCGTCTGCGACGTGACCGAAAAGGGGATCACGCCCGACGCGAAGGACAATTCCGCATCTCTCAACGCACTACTCGCTTCGCTGAAAGGAATACAGGGTTTGAAAAAGATCGTATTTCCCTCGGGAATTTATCGTTTTTCTTCCGCCATTGAATTAAAGAGGCTGAGCGATCTCTAT
>CAMAJQ010000218.1 GCA_945835865.1 uncultured Clostridia bacterium | reverse complement strand
TTTTTGCTGGAACGATATCGGGAAAACGGCGATTTCGAAGCGCTCATTTTGGCAATTCTCGAAAAAGAAGCACCTGTTCACGAAGATTTTCTGCTCAAAAGAATTCTTCCCGTTTTCGGAAAGGATAAGGTCACGTCCGTGGTGAGAATGGATTTCGCTTCGCGCATGAAGAAAATCAAAAAGGCGAAGAAAGTCGGAGAATTCTATTTTCTCGACCTGAAAGCAATGATCTCACTCCGCCGTTACGAAAAGGGAGGGATTGAAAGAGAGATCCGTTACGTTCATCCTTCGGAGATCGCCGACGGAATTTATAAGACCGTTCTCAGAGGCGTCGGGGTGGACAAAACGGGGATCTGCCGCACCGTGGCAAAACTGCTCGGTTACGCTCGCGTCGGCGAAAATATCACTTTTGCAATCGAATCGGAACTCGAGAAACTCTACGGGCAGGGTCTGATCGAAGAGAGAAACGGAGAATATTTCATTTCCGAATCCCCATCTGATTTTTAGGCGGCTCTATGGCAAAAAAATATTATGCCGTGAAAGGCGAAGAAAACAGAATATTCGAGGATTGGAACTCCTGTCAGAACTACATCCGGGAAAGAAACGTGATGCAATATAAGGGTTTTTCTACTCTCGAAGAGGCAAACGCTTTTCTGCTGGGGCAGGATTATTATTCCGATCGCGTGACGGAAGACGTGAAAGCAGGGTATGCCGTTGCTTTTACGGACGGCAGTTACGAAAGCGCGATAGCCGCTTATTCTTTCGGCGTAGTTGCGATCGCGCCGGACGGAAAAGAAGAAATGCTCAGCGGACGGGGAAACGACCCCGTTTTCCTTCAGTCCCGAAACGTTTCGGGAGAGATACTCGGCGTGCTTGCCGCCGCAGAATGGGCGTATCGGAGAGGTTTTCCGAAATTGATCGTCTACCACGACTACGAAGGGGTTGCCGCGTGGGCGGAAAACCGTTGGAAAGCAGAAAATCCCGTCTCGCGCTATTATACAGACGGAATGAAAAAGTTCGATGGTTTCGTTGAAATTCTCTTCCGGAAAGTAAAAGGACACAGCAATCATTTTTTCAACGACAAGGTGGACGCGCTCGCAAAGGATGCGCTCTTTCATAATGAACGTTATTTCCCGGACAATATCGGAGCCTTCCGGCTCAACGCGGAATGGTACGACGCTCTCTGTAACGAGATTCACAGACAGGCTGTACGCGCGTCGTACGACGATTTGTACGACGGGGCGGGATTCACGCTCGGCGAAGATTCCGTCGGCGTTTTCCCGAGAAGAGGCGGGCTTCTGATTGCGGGAAAGAAATACCGTCTTTTCTGCGTTGCGATCGTCGCCGCGCTTTCGTTTCTGTCAGACAAGGACGCAAAAAGGGCTGTTTTGCAGGAAGCGTTTTCCCTGGATTTTTCATCCGTCGATCCCGATCGAGGAGAAGAGATTTCCCGTTTTCTTTGCGAGAGATGCGATGAGAAAATTTCCGGGGCGGGTATCTTGTTCGCCATGACGGCGCTTTCCGGATTTATTCGGAAAACTTTGACGGAAAACAATATTTCCTTTGACAGAATTTCTTCTGTTTTTCAAGAAGATAACGGCAAATTTCGTTGCAATTTCCAATCGCTTCCGAACGTTGGAAAACTCGAAAGGGCATATGAGATTTTTTATTCCGTCCGCGTTCCGTATTTTACGAAAAGGGTACGCGGAAAAGAAGCCGCGGAGATTCTCAGCGAGATTGACGATATATGGAAGGAAAGATAAAACGGAAACGGTGGAAGGAGGTCTGAAGGTATGGAATACGAATTGATCGAGATTCTTGAACTCATCAAGAATAAAATCGGAAAGGACGTCAGCGTGATATCCGAAGCGGACGAAAAGTTCTATTCGACGCAGGAGGGGGAAACACCCGACCGTCCCGAATATAAAGTCGTAGGAATCACACCCGATTCCATCCGGAGAAAAACCTATTTCCGTTTCCGCCGTAAAGCAGAAAACTACGTCGGATATATTGACGGAGACGGGGAGACGGAAAGGGGATATTGCGCGCTCATTACGACTTTACTGGAGAGCAGCGTGATACGGGAACAGCCGGGAGGAAAGGGAGACAGTTTCAAAGGGATCGTTCTCGGAGAAAGCAGCGGAATACAGATCAGAAAGTACATGCGGAAATACGGCATTACGGATATGCCCTGTTGTCTGCTCGTCGTCTTCGTTCCGGAAGGAAAGCAGGAGGACGTGCTCAATTTTCTGAATAATTTCAAATCCAACGAAGGGGATCGTATCGGTGCCGTGGATGAATCTACGATCGCTTACGTCCGCTTTCAGGATACTTTCGCCTCGGAAAACGAATATCAGTCGATTACCGATTACGCGTTTACGCTCGTACAATCCATCGAGGAAGAACTCGGTCTATCCGTTAAGATCGGCGTTGGAAGTACTGTGAAGAGTTTTTCGGATTGTTCGGTTTCCTATCAGCAGGCGGTTTCTTCCGTCCGGATGGGGTGGACCTTCGATACGAAATCTCCCGTAACGACTTATAAGGAATTTATTCTCGTGCGGATGCTTGAAGACTTGCCTAAATATAAACTTCAGGAGTTTCTCGACATACTTCTCGAACCGGAAGCAAAGACTATTTTCGGCGATCCGGATATGATCGGCACGGCGGAAGAATTTCTTTGCAGCAATCTGAACGTGAGCGAAACTTCGAGAAATCTGTACATGCATCGCAATACGTTGATGTACCGTCTCGATAAGATCGCCCGCGCGACGGGACTCGATATCCGGAAATTTCAGGATGCGGTAACCTTCCGTCTGATCACCATCCTGTACAAACTGCTTGGCTGAACGCCTT
>CAMAJQ010000217.1 GCA_945835865.1 uncultured Clostridia bacterium | reverse complement strand
GGAGCTGGTTTTTCGAAGGGCGGGTCAGTCGTCAGCTCGAAGGCAAAACGTTCGAGCGATACGGCTTCGGTGATATTTCGAAAGCCCTTGCGAAAATGCTTTACGGTTTCGATTGCAACGTCGTCGCCTGCGACCCGCATTGGGACGAGGACGCGGCGAAGCGTTACGGCGTGCGCAGAGTGACCCCCGAAGCGCTCGTCGCCGAATCGGACGTGATCAGTCTGCACGTCCCTGCGACACCCGAACTGACGGGCATGGTGAACGCCGACTTTTTGAAAAAGATGAAGAAAACGGCGATCCTGATCAATACCTCGCGAGGAAAACTCGTCGACGAACGGGCTCTTGCGGAGGCGCTCGAAAAGGGAGAGATCGCCGCGGCGGGATTGGACGTTTTCTGTCCCGAACCGCCCGCAATAGATAATCCGCTGCTGAAAATGAAAAACGTCTTCGTCCTTCCTCACGCGGGGGCGGGAACGGAAGAATGTCTCGAAAAATCTTCGGCGATGGCGGTTGAAAACATTGTCCGCTATTTCACCGAAAGCGGAGAAAAACGTTCTATAAGGCTTTTAAATCCCGATTGTCTGACAAGAGGGGAGGGGAAAATATGACGGATACCGCCAACGCGATCGCACGGGTCGCAGTGCCGCAGGGAAAAGTCGCCTGCTTCTGGCTGGGACAGGCAGGCTTCGTTTTCAAGACGCCCGGCGGCGTTCTGATCGCCGTCGATCCCTATTTCTCCGATTGTTGCAACCGATATTTCGGTTTCAGAAGGATCACGCCTGCCGTCATGCGGGCAACGGACGTCGAATTCGATTATCTCTTCGCGTCGCACGCGCACTTCGACCATTTCGATCCCGATTCCGTTCCCCTGATGATGCAGAACGGACGGACGAAACTGATTTGCGCCTCCGATTGCGCGACGGAATGCGAGAGACTCGGGATCGACGGCAAAAACGTCGTCTTTCTGAAAGAGGGGGAGGTTTTCTGCGAAGGAGAAATTTCCGCGGAAGCGGTGAGTTGCGACCACGGCAGTCTGGCTCCGCTTGCCGTAGGGTTTTTATTCGGCATTGCCGGAAAAAAAATCTATTTTACGGGGGACACCTCCTTCCGCGAAGATTATTTTACCGATCCCCGTCGGAGCCGGGCAGACCTTCTCATCCTGCCGATTAACGGAGCCTTCGGAAATCTGAACGAGGAGGAAGCGGTCCGAGCGGCATGCCTGCTCCGACCGAAAGCCGTGATTCCCTGTCATTTCTGGAACTTCAAAGAGCACGGAGGGGATCCGCAGAAATTTTACGTCCGCGCGCAGGAAGAAAAACTGAACGCGCCGCTGATCCCGATGGGAGATCATCTGCTCTTCTGAAAGGGGCGGAAGGAAAAGGGAGGAACCGTTTTGAAAAAATATTACGTGATCTCACATACTCACTGGGACAGAGAATGGTATCTTCCTTTTGAGAAATTCCGTCTCAGGCTTCTTTCCGCAATGGACGCGTTGATTGAAATCGCGGAAAAGAATCCGTCGTACGTCTTCTATTTCGACGCGCAGGCTGCGGTGATCGACGATTATCTCGAGATCAGACCCGAAAGAGCGCCGCTCGTCGGAAAGTTGATCCGGAACGGAAATATCGGGATCGGTCCCTGGTACGTGCAGAACGATTTTTATCTGTCTTCCGGGGAGACCACGGTCAGAAATCTGATTTACGGCATACGTAGGAGCAGGAAATACGGAAAGTGCTGCATGGTCGGATACGCGCCCGACCAGTTCGGAAACGTATCTCAGTTGCCGCAGATCCTGAGAGGATTCGGCATCCGTTCCTTCGTGTTCGGCAGGGGATTCGCAAAGTTTTTCCTGAACGGAAAAGGAGAACTTGAAAGAGTTCCGCCTCCTCTCGAATTTATCTGGCAATCTCCGGACGGAAGTAAAGTGACGGCGTTCTATCTTGCGCAGTGGTACAACAACGCGCAGAGGATCTCTGCCGACGGAAAAGAGGCGGCGGAACAGATCGGAAAGACGGGCGAAGGACTCGCTCCGCTCAGCCGCCTGCCCTATCTGCTCCTGATGAACGGAGTCGATCATCTCGAGCCGCAGGGCGATCTTCCGGAATGCCTCGAAAGGGCGAACGCCTTTCTGCCGGAAGGAGAAGAAGCGTTTCAGTCAAGCGCGGAAAAGTACGTCGGAGACTGTATCCGCTATATTGAAGAAAACGGCGTGATCCTTCCGGTGGAAAGAGGGGAACTCCGATACGGAGGAGATTACGATATGCTGCGGGGATGCTGGAGTTCACGCCTTCTCCTCAAGCAATACAACGCCGCTCTCACCGCGAGGGTGGAAAAAATTATCGAACCCCTTGCGGCAATGTGCGAAGTATGCGGGATGCGCGGGATTTATCCGAAAGACGAACTCGACTACGTCTGGAAACTCATCCTGCTCAACTCCACGCACGACGCCATATGCGGGTGCAGTTCGGATTCGACCTGCCGCCACCTCGTCGACCGCTACGAGAGGATCGACGAGATCACTTCCTTTCTCCTGCGGGAACTGGAGGAAAGGGCTGCCCGCTCCGTCGCAAGCGCGGTAACGGACGACGACTCTTTCGTACTGCTTGCCGTCAATACGCTGCCTTACGGCTACGACGGCGTGATCCGCGCGAAGATCGATCTTCCCGTCGATTGGCGGGAGGAAGGTTTCGACCTCTTTTCGGCGGAAGGGGAAAAGATCCCTTTTTCCGTCCTTGGCGCGAGGGAGCATAAAAAGGACGTGATCACCCCGCTCAACCTTCCGCAGTCGGTCCCCATGACCGAGTACGAGACGGCGTTTTCCGGAAGTCTTCCCCCCTATTCTTTCAACGCTTTTTATCTGAAAAA
>CAMAJQ010000216.1 GCA_945835865.1 uncultured Clostridia bacterium | reverse complement strand
GGGAAACGCGCGGGTTTACAGGATCTGCGTGGCTTCCCGGGAAGACGGGTTGGAGAATCCCGATCTCTGGGACAGCGGAGACGTAAATTCCTCCGAGAGCATTGGAATCGAATATAACGGCGAGCCGCTCCGTTCGCATACGCGCTATTACGTGCGCCTTTGCGTCGGGGACTCCTCGGGCAAAACCGCGGAACACCGCGATTTCTTCGAGACGGCGCTGTTTGATATAGAAGACTGGAAGGGAAAGTGGGTCGGCATCCCCGTCAATTTCAACGGCGGAACTCTGCTTTTCCGTAAAAAGATCAATCTACCCGCCGACAAAACGCTTGCCCGTGCGAGGGCGTACGTTTGCGGGATCGGCTATCACGAATTTTTCGTCAACGGCAAAAAAGCGGGCAACGCCCTTCTTTCGCCTTCGGTCACGGAATACGGCAAACGGGTGGAATACTGCGTGTACGCGATGGACGACCTCACGGCGGGGGACAACGTGGTCGGCGTGGAAGTCGGCTACGGCTGGTTCGGCTCCCGCAAACTGCTCGCGCAGTTTTATTTCGAGTTCACCGACGGCACCGTCATGGAAGACCACACCGGTCCCGGTTACGGCTGGTGGGTGGGCGGAAGCCCGACGACCCTCAACGGCATTTACGAGGGAGAAACGTACGACGCGCGCCTCGAAGACGTTTATCCGACGAATTGGGCTACCGTCGACTACGAGCCTACCTGGGCGAACGGCTGGATGTATACCATTTACACCGACGCCCCGCGGGGCAAACTCGTCGCGCAGAGCATCGAGCCCATCGAGGCGTGCGCCTCTTTCCCCGAGGTTTCCCGCACGAAAAAGGCGGAGGGCGTCTTCGTCTCCGATATGGGCGTCAACTTCGCGGGGAGAGTCGTTCTCCGCGTGAAAGGGGAACGCGGCGCGTCCGTGACCATGCGGTTCGGCGAACAACTCGACGGCGAGGGGTTCGTCAATCAGATCAACCTCCGTTCGGCGAAGTGTACCGACCGCTACGTCCTGAAAGGGGAGGGCGAAGAGGTTTTCGCCCCGCGGTTCACCTATCACGGGTTCCGCTACGTCGAATGTCGGGTGGAAGGCAATGCGGAGATCCTTTCGCTGACGGGCGAACACGTTCATACCGCCGCGCCCGACGCGGGCACCTTCGAGTGTTCCGATCCCGTTCTCAACCGCCTGCACTTCAACGCCGTGCTCACGGAAAAGAGCAACGAACATTCCATTCTGACCGACTGCCCTCAGCGCGACGAGCGGTTCGGCTGGCTCAACGATCTCAGCGCGCGGATTTACCAGACGGTCTATAACGTCGACCTTTCCCGTTTTATTCCCAAGTTCGTGCAGGATATCGCCGATACGCAGACGGAAAAGGGAGAGATCGCCGACACCGCGCCTTACTATACGGGCGGCGTTCCCGCCGACCCCGTATGCGTCATCTACCTTCTTCTGGCGAGATACGCCTACCGCTATTACGGCAACGACGCCGTCTGCAAAGAGCATTACGAGGGGTTGAAGGCGTGGACGGAATACCTCAAGAGCCGTTCGGACGGCTATATCATGGAGTATTATTATTACGGCGACTGGGTGCTTCCTTTCCCCGAAACCGTCGTGCCCGATAATCTCTTCGTTTCCACCGTCTATCTCTTCTGGCATCTTCGGGAAATGTCCGCCATCGCCCGGATCGCGGGACGGGAAGAGGACGCCGCCGACTACGCGCGGCAGGCAGAAGAGGCGAAGAAGGCGATCAACGCCAGATATTTCGACGAAAAAACCTGTGCCTACGCCCGCGGAACGCAGACGGAAAACGCCCTTGCGGTCTCCCTCGGCATCTGCGAGGAGAAATACCGCGCCCGCGTGGCGGAAAACGTTTATCGGGACGCCGTCGCCCGCAACCACCACTGCACGAGCGGCAACGTGGGATACCGCCACGTGTTCTACGTGCTCGCTTCTTACGGCTATGCGGACGAGGTGATCGCCATTCTCAAAAATCCCGAATATCCGGGCTGGGGCTTCATGATCGAAAAAGACGCCGGTTCCGTCTGGGAGAGATGGGAATACGGCATGACCAACGAGATGCACTCTTTCAACCATCCCATGTTCGGGAGTTACGACGCCTTCTTCTATAAGTTCCTCGGCGGCATCGACGTCTGCGAGGACGCTTTCGGGGCGGATCGGATCACCGTCGCTCCCGTGTTCGTCCGCTCGGTCGACCGCGTGAAGACGACTTTCCGCACGCCGAGAGGGCTCGTCGTCTCCGAATGGCAGAGAGAGGGAAATACCGTCCGCGCGCGGGTGGAGATCCCCCCGCAGACCAGGGCGGAAGTCACCGTCGGCGGAGAGACGAAAATTCTCTCCTGCGGCAGTTACCGGTTTGAAGTGAAGGAATGATTTTTTCCTTTTCGTTTGGGGCGGAAAGCCGACGGGCTTTCCGCCCCTTTTACGGCTTTTTTTCCTTCCGTTCCCCCTCTTTTTTCCGGTAAGGACGGGCGGAAGAAAAATTATTCCCTGTCAATGAAAAATGCTTGACAGAAGAAAACGGATATGGTATAATACCGTGGTAACGAACGGATGAATGCGTTCTCGTTCGGAAGGAGGGCGCCGTGCTTCTCAAGGATGAAGTGTATTACAACGAACTTTATTCCGTTTACGGCGGGCTTCTCACCGAAAGCCAGAGGGACGTTTTCGACCTGTATTTCGGCTGCAATCTCTCTCTGGGGGAGATCGCGGAGATGAAAGGCGTCTCGCGGCAAGGGGTTTCGGGTACTCTTTCCGTCTGCAAAAAGGCTTTGGCGGAATATGAGGAACAATTGGGCTTTCTCGCCAAAAAAAAAGAAGTTCTTCGGCTTATCGAGGGGCTTCCCG
>CAMAJQ010000215.1 GCA_945835865.1 uncultured Clostridia bacterium | reverse complement strand
AATAATCTATCGTGAGGTTTTCTCACAAATACCTTGCTTGCGGCAGGACCGTAAGCCGAATAAGTCCGGGAGGTAAAACACATGAACAAGTACGAAATGCTGTACATTTTGGATACTGCCTGTTCTGACGAAGAGAAGGAGGCGTTGATCGCCAAATTCGAGGGTGTCGTCAAAAACAACGGCGGCGTCGTCGAGAAGACGGAAAAGTGGGGCGTTAAAAAACTCGCTTATCCCATCGACTACAAGACGGAAGGCTATTACGTGCTCATGACGTTCGAATGCGACGCAACGCTCGTTCAGGAAATGAAGAGAGTCGTCGGCATCACCGAACACGTCATGAGAAGACTGATCACCAAGCGTTAATCGGAGAGTACTATGAACAAAGTATTTCTGATCGGGAATCTGACGAGAGATCCCGAAATGTCCGAAACGTCCGGCGGCGTGCCCTATTGCCGTTTTGCGATTGCGGTCAACAGACCGTATTCGGGGTCCGACGGAGAACGCATGACTGACTTTTTCAACGTCACCGTATGGAGAGCGCAAGCGGAAAACTGCGGGAGATATTTGAAAAAAGGCAATAAGGTTGCCGTTGTGGGAAGCCTGCAGAACCGTTCTTACGAGGACAAAGACGGGGTAAAACGCACGGTTACCGACGTGATCGCCAACGAAGTAGAATTTTTGACGACCCGCAATCAAAGCGAAAGTGCGTCCGAATACGAACAAGCCGCTCCCGCGCCCCGCGTGAACCGCGCGCCCGCGAAGCCGACGCTTGAACAGGTGGACGACGATCAATTACCGTTCTAAATCAGAAAAGGAGTAAAGAAAATGGAAGAAAAGACGACTACGGCTACCCCGGCGGCTGCTCCTGCGGCGCCCGTGGCAAAAAAGCCGATCAGAAAAGCCCCCAGAAGAAAAGTCTGCACTTTCTGTGTGGAAAAGGCTACCGCGATCGACTATAAAGACGTTGCTAAGTTGAAGAAGTTCGTCACGGAGAAGGGCAAAATGCTTCCTCGCCGTATGACGGGCGTCTGCGCGAAGCATCAGAGACTTCTTTCTTCGGCAATCAAGAGAGCAAGACTTGCCGCTCTGTTGCCCTTCAAGGGAGAATAAGAAATAAGCAGAAAAGCGATTTTACGGCGTAACGATATGGCATCGTTACGCCTTCTTTTTTGGGGTTCGGAGGTTTAACGGCATGGCGGACGAACCCGGTTTTTTGCGGAAAAACGACCGTATTTCAGGCTGATAGCGCGAAAGGAGAGGGCGGAGACCCTCTTTTTTTTGCAACGGGGAAGACTCAGCCGTTTTTGGGGGAGTCGCGGCGCGGCGGCAGGGGGCGGGAATTCTCGTATCACGCCGCGGCGGGAAAGGGCGGGCAAAGGCATTATATCATATGATCTGATGAAGTCAAGTTTTTCTGACAACGGGGAAAGGCTTTCCGCAAAAAAATTTTTTGAAAAAGAAAACGCCCCGGATAGAAACGGCGCGGCGACAGAAATTTTCGCTGCGCCGCTAACGGCGGAAAAGAACGGACAGAGGGAAGAAAAGACCGGAAAAGGGGAAAAGAAAAATTTTTTGAGTCGGCAGGTATAAAAGGCGGAAGAGCGGTCAACAATTTCAAGCGTAAACCGAAAGCGGAGACGAAAGGATGCGTAAAACTTTGCTTGCCGTATGCGCGGCGATCGCCCTTTTTGCGGCGGTCAATCTTCAGAAGGGAAGTATCTTTCCCTATGCGGGACGGCACGAAGCGTATCTGCTGAAAGATTCGTCCGCCTGTCAAATTCTTTCCCTCAGCGGGGAAGAAGCAAACGATAAGGTTTTCTTCCGCCTTTTTCTGAAAGGAGAAAGCGTGACCCTGCAGGATCCGACGGACGCCGGGAGGCTGATGAAAGACTTTCAAGCCCGCGTCGTTTTCGAAGAGACTGCGGACGGGGTGAGAAGCGTTTATTGCTATTCCCCGAAGATACGGGGGTATAAACGCATCGGCGGGAAAAAAATCAATCTGCACATAGCCTATGCGGACGGGAGAACGGTCGCAGGGACGCCGATCATCTTCGGCGGGTATTGACGGGAAAAGGAATCTGAAGAAAGCGCAACGCGGTTCCGCTGCGGGGAAAGAAACAGGAGGACGACAAAATGTCGGAAAAGAAAAAGAAGGGTGTAGTATTGTTTTTTCAAAGGAATCTCTATTATTTTATCGTAGGGATTTCCCTGCTCGTGATCGCGGCGGTCATCGCCGTGGTGGTGTGGCAGAAGAACTTCCGTCCCGTGGAGACGGGAGGAACCAAAGTGCAGGAGAGCGTGGCAGAAAGCACGAGCGAACCGGAAAGCACGAGCGAAAAGCCCGTGGATAAACCGGACGACAAGCCGGACGACAATCCCGTCGATACGAAAATCGTATTCCTCGTGCCTGTGACCAACGGAACGGTGTTGAAGAGTTTCACCTCGTCCACGGTCGTGTTCAACAGCACGCTCGGCGTGTACACGGGGCACATGGGCATCGATTTCGGCGCGGCAGAGGGCGCGGACGTGCTGTGCGCGTACGACGGGACGATCGAGAGCATCACGACGAGTTATCTGCAGGGCACGACGGTCACCGTCGACCACGGGAACGGTCTGAAATCGGTATATAATTCCATCGAGGCTGCCGAAGGGCTTGCCGAGGGGCAGTCGGTGAAGAAGGGAGCCGTGATCGGAAGCGTTTCCACGACCAACCGCCAGGAATACAAAGACGGACCTCACCTTCATTTTGAAACCCTGCTCAACGGGGAAAAGGTCGATCCGCTGACCTATCTGATGCTCGACGAAAAATAACTTCCTCATGCCAGACAAGATTAATACGAACCTTGCCAAAACGCCGTTATTTCCGCGCTTT
>CAMAJQ010000214.1 GCA_945835865.1 uncultured Clostridia bacterium | reverse complement strand
TTTCCGCGTTTTGCAAGAGAAAAACAGGACCGGAAGGTGCGTGCCATGTCACGAAAGGGCGTCGCGGTTTTGGATATCGGTTCTTCCAGAGTGACGGCGATCGTCGGGGAGAGAGGGGTAAACGGTACGTTTGCCGTAAAGGCTCAGGCTGAAGTCCCGTACGACGGTTTTGCCGAAGGACGGTTTTTTGACGAAAAGCAGACGGAATACGCCGTCCGCAAAGCCGTCGGGACCGTCTCGGACAATCTCCGTGCGCCGATCGAAGAGATCTGCGTCGGCGTTCCCGGAGCGTTCGTTCGGCTGGAGAACAGGAAATACAAAATCGCGCTCAGAAAAAAAAGAAAAATCAGGGACGGAGATATCGCGGATCTCTTTGCCGCCGGACGGAGGCTCGTCGAAGTTACGGGTTACGAGGTCGTTTCCCAATCGGCGGTATATTTCGCCCTGGACGACAACCGGAAGGTATTCGATCCCGTCGGAACCGAATCGTCCGCGTTGGCCGGAAATCTGACCTACTATCTTCTGGAAAATTATTTTGCCGTCACGGTGAGAAAGGCACTTTCCGAGGTCGGCGTCAAAAAAATATCCTTCGTTTACGACGGATACGCCGAGGGAGCGTTTCTGCTCGGGAAAGTGCAGCGGGAAACGCCCGTTCTGCTCGTCGATTCGGGATATATCACGACGACGTCTTCCGTTCTGCTCGGCGACGGTGTGATTGCCAAGGATTCCCTCGATTTCGGGGGCGGGCACATCACCGCGGCGTTGCTTCAGCGGTTTTCCCTTTCGCTGGACGGGGCGGAAACCCTGAAAAGAGCGGTCAATCTCGGGCTCAACGGCAAGGAGCAGGCGGTTTACAGGATCGAGACGGAAGACGGTATCGCGGAATTCCCCGCGGGGGAAGTCAACGGGATCGTCGTCGAATGTCTTGACGTTCTCGCCGGCAACGTCGACGCCCTGCTCGAAGAAAACGCCATGCGCCCGGGGGCACCCGTCCGCGTCTTTCTGACGGGAGGGGGGATCGCCTGTATGCGCGGCGCGAAGGAACACGTTGCGGGGAGGATCGGTTTTGCGGTCGAGACGGTCAGCCCGTCCGTTCCCCATTATAACAAACCGTACGAATCGTCCAGACTGAGTCTGCTCGATTACGCATTGAGAGAAAAAGAAAAGAAAAAGAATTTTTTATTCCGCTGACGGGCGGGGAGACGTTTTCGCGTCTGCCGTCCGCATAGAAAAAATCCGCCGACGGAAGGAGATCCGCAGGCGTTTTACGGAGGACAACGAAATGACCGAAGAAGAGTTGAAACAAGGACTCAATATATGCAAGATCAAGGTGATCGGCGTGGGCGGCGCAGGAAGCAACGCCGTCAACAGAATGATCGAACTCGAGATCTCCAGCGCGCAGTTTGCTTGCGTCAATACCGATCAGCAGGCGTTGATGCTTTCCAAAGTCGCGCCTGAAAACAGAATCGCCATCGGAAAGACTCTGACCAAGGGGCTCGGCGCGGGTTCCGATCCCGAGGTGGGCGAAAAGGCGGCAGAGGAATCGAAAGAGGAAATCGAAAAACTCGTGGAAGGCGTCGACCTTCTCTTCATCGCCGCAGGCATGGGAGGCGGAACCGGAACGGGAGCCGCTCCCGTCATCGCCAAAACCGCGAAGGAAAAGGGATGCGTCACCGTCGCCGTCGTCACGAAGCCGTTTTCTTTTGAAGGAAGAAAACGGGAAGAGAACGCCAAGAAGGGCATTGCCAATCTCAGCAAATACGTCGATACCATCGTCATTATTCCCAACGATAAGCTTCTGGAAGCGCTTCCCAACGACATCAGCATGCTCGACGCCCTCAAGTACGCGGACGATAATCTCCGCCAGGGCATCTGCGGCATAGCGGATCTCATCTCCACCCCCGCGATGATCAATCTCGATTTCGCGGACGTCCGTGCGATCATTTCCAATCAGGGGCTCGCACATATGGGCGTCGGCAGGGCGAAAGGGGAGAACCGCGTTGTCGAAGCGGTGAGACAAGCCGTCAGCAGTCCTCTTCTCGAGACGACCATCGAGGGCGCGAGAGGGGTCATCATCAACGTTACGGGCGGCAAAGACCTGACTCTCGGTCAGGTTTACGAAGCGGCGCATCTCGTGCAGGGCGTCGTCGACGGTTCGGCGAATATCATTTTCGGCGCGAACGTGAGCGAGGAATTGCAGGAAGAAATCGAGATCACCGTCATTGCGACGGGTTTTATCGGCAGAGAAGCCGGAGGGCTGAAATCGCACGGCGATTCCGGAACGCGCGCGGCATACGGCAATCTGATGAATTCCTCACAGGGATATCAGTCCAACCGTCCTCAGCCTTCGGGCGAGCGCTCTTTCACGGGCGACGGAGCAAGACAAACCGCGCAGTCCGGTTACGGCGTGCAGGGACAGAGCGGAAACGGCTATCCGCAGGGTGAGCACCGTCAGCCGCAGACCTCGCCGTATCAGGGCGAGTATCGTCCTTCGCAGGAAGGTTATGCGCAACCGCCCCGACGCGATTATCCGCAGGGGCAGGGCTACGAACAGCAGCCCTCTCCCCGTCAGCAATATGCGCAGGGACAAAACGGTTACCGCCAGGTTTCTTCGGGCGCGCGTGCGGAAGAAGAGCCCGGGTATAAAACGGAAGAGAAATCCCCGCAGAACGGGGGAGACGAAAAAGAATTGCCGTCTTTCATGAAGCGGCTGTTCGGGAAGAAGTGATCAGGTGAAAGGAAAAATACACTCTTTTGAGTCCTTCGGTACGGTGGACGGACCGGGCATCCGTTTCGTCGTCTTTTTGCAGGGGTGCCCTATGCGTTGTCTGTATTGCCACAATCCGGACTCGCAGAACCTGAACGGCGGAAAG
>CAMAJQ010000213.1 GCA_945835865.1 uncultured Clostridia bacterium | reverse complement strand
GTTTGTTGGCTTTGAGCGCGTAAGCGACGCCGATACCGATGCCCGCCCCCATCAGTGTCTTGGCAACGGAAGCGACGGCGCCGAGGGTGTTTCCGAAGAAGTTATCGCCGATCCAGCCGGCGATCTGAGCAAGGATCGTTCCTGCGATCAGGGTGCAGAAAAGCCCTTGCGCCATTCCCGAGAATGCGTCGATAAACCACCTCGAAGCAAGTTTTTTTACGATTTTCATAGCGTCTCCTATGCGGCTTCCGCCTCGTATTGCGTATTACCCATCCTTTTTCAGCCCCTTTCGTATACGGTACGCGGTTATTCCCCGCAGATCTCGGCAAGTTGATTGTTCAGACGGTCGCACGAGGTGAGAAAATAACGGATGCCGTTTTTTTCGACGACGGGATCCGTCCGACTCTCCGTTCCGTGAAGATGTCCGTAAATGACCCTGGACACTCCTTTTTCTTCAAACAGATCGGTGAACAGAGAGTTTTCTCTCCTCACGTTGAAGGGAGGATAGTGAATGAGACAGACGATCTCGTCTCCCTCCTCCTTCTGCCGCTCCGCGCTGTGCAGGGCGAGGCGAAGCCTTTCGACCTCGCGCAGGTATATTTTTCTGTCCTGTTCCTTAAAATCGGGCGACCCCTCCACGCACCAGGCGCGGGAGCCGCAGACGATATATTTGCCGAATTTCAGACTGTCGTTCTGCAGAGCGTAAAATCCTTCGGGCAGAGCGGCGCGCACGCGGGAGATGCTCTTCCACCAATAGTCGTGATTGCCCCGCACGAAGACCTTTTTCCCCTTGAGAGGAAGAAGGGTGCGGATATCCTTGACGGCGTCTTCGAGTTCCATTGCCCAACTGACGTCTCCCCCGATCAGCACGACGTCCTCGTCGGTCACCTTTTTCTCCCAGTCGGCGAAGATTTTTTCGAGGTAATTCTCCCAACTCGCGCCGAATACGTTCATCGGCTTGGAGCCGTTCAGGCACATATGCAGATCGCTGATCGCGTAAATCTTCACAGCCGTTCCCCTCCCGAAAACTTCAAATTCTATTTTAACACTTTTTGCTCGATATTACAAGCAATTTGAAGAATTTTTTCTTCCCTGCCGATTATTTTCCGCACGGTCGTATCTTTCTGAAAAAGTTTCCCGGGAAGCGGTCGACGCCGCTCGCCTTTCTTACGAAAATCTGATATAATGGTATAAACGGTCAGAACGAAAGAGGTACGGACGGATGAAAGGTTTCGACAGCGAAAAATATCTTACCCTGCAATCGGAAAAAATTCTCGAAAGAATCGACGAATTCGGCGGAAAACTATACATAGAATTCGGCGGAAAACTCTTTGACGATTATCACGCCGCCCGCGTACTGCCTGGCTTTGAGCCCGACAACAAAATCAAAATGCTCTGCAAACTCAAAGACAGAGCGGAGATCGTCATCGTCATCAATTCCAACGACATTGCGAAGAACAAAGTCCGCGCCGACCTCGGTATCACATACGATCAGGACGTGCTCCGACTCATCGACGTATTCGAAAGTTACGGTCTTTACGTCGGGAGCATCGTCCTCGCGCAATTCACCGAGGAAAACGAAGCGGCGAAGACCTTCGAGGCCCGCCTTGCCAAACGCAACGTCCGTTCTTACCGGCATTATCCCATCAAGGGCTACCCGAACGACGTTCCCCTTATCGTCAGCGAACAGGGGTACGGCAAAAACGACTATATCGAGACCTCGCGCGACCTCATCATCATCACCGCGCCGGGCCCCGGCTCGGGGAAAATGGCAACCTGCCTTTCCCAGCTTTATCAGGAGCATTGTCGCGGCAATAAAGTCGGTTACGCCAAATACGAGACCTTCCCCATCTGGAATCTCCCCCTGAATCACATGGTCAACCTCGCATACGAGGCGGCGACCGCCGACCTCAACGACGTGAACATGATCGATCCGTGGCATCTCGCGGCTTACGGCAAACAAGCCGTCAACTACAACCGCGACGTGGAAATATTCCCCGTTTTAAACGCCATCTTCGAGCAGATCATGGGGAAATCCCCCTATAAATCCCCGACGGACATGGGGGTAAACATGGCTGGTTACGCCATTTCGGACGACGCCGTCTGCGTGGAAGCGGCAAAACAGGAGATCATCCGCAGATACTTCAAAGCCTTGCAGAACGAACGCAGAAACGGACTCGACCCCACGGAATCGGATAAAATCGCCCTGATCATGAAGGGAAACAACATCGAGATATCCGACCGCAAAGTAGTGGTCGCCGCCAACCGTCTCGCCGAGGAAAAAGGTTGCCCCGTCGCGGCGATCGAACTTCCGGACGGAAAGATCGTAACGGGAAAGACCAACGACCTGTTCGGCTGCTCCTCTTCCATGCTTCTCAACGCGCTCAAATACCTTGCGGGGATCGACGAGGAAGTTGATCTCATCGGAAAGGAATCCATTTCCCCTATTCAGGACCTGAAGATCCGCTATCTCGGAAGCAAGAATCCGAGACTTCATATCGACGAAATGCTCATTGCCCTTTCTTCTTCCGCCGCCGGAGACGAAAATGCGGCGAAAGCCATCCGGATGCTGCCGATGCTCCGCGGATGCGAAGTTCACACCACCGTATTGCTCGCCCATAACGACGAGAAATTCTATCGGAAACTCGGCGTGCATCTGACTTCGAATCCCGTTTTCAAGGACAGAAGTCACGCGCATTGAACTATTATTCGCAAAAACCCGATTTCAGGTTCAATATCGGCACAATGAAAGAAAAAGGTTGCAGATTCATCCAAAAGGATGATACCGCAACCTTTTTCTTATATTACCTGTTACGCTTTCGGAATAACCACATAGCGGATACCAGCATAACCGAAAGAAACGCCAGACATTT
>CAMAJQ010000212.1 GCA_945835865.1 uncultured Clostridia bacterium | reverse complement strand
GTTCACGGTAATACTGATCTCCGTAAATACGGAAGAGCCAGGCGACCTGCGATTCGTTGACGGACGCGCTGTTCCCGGCAAGCCCGAGAGGATAGCGGTAGCCCGCTTCGGACATTTTTTCACAGAGGGAAATCAGGTCGTCCCAGGTGATCGGGGTCTCCGCCTTCCCTTCGGAATTCCGATAACCTTTTTCCACCGCCTTATCGAAAGCCGTCTGATTGACGAACCACGCCGTGGAAAGAGATTCGGAATTCATGATATAGCAGGCGGTGTTGCTGCCCGATTTATCGGTGATATAAGCGTCCCGTTCGAGCACGGTCTGCCACATTTTGGATATTCCTTCCTCGTCCTCTTCGTCGGGGTCCGTTTCTATGCCCGCGTAATGGTTTTCGGAATAGACCTGCGACGAGAGGTTGATCGCCGAAGTCGCGGGGTTCGCCACCCTGTTTCCCTGGAAGATATCCCAGTCGTTGGAGGAGTTGGTGACGGCGTTGGTCACGTCGTCGGAATACGTTCCGTCCGAATGTTCGTTGAGATTGACCGAAACGCCCGTCTGTATTTTTTCATACGCGCGCGCAACCGCCTGCCAGCCGGGCAGGGTCTTTCCGAATACGAGGTCGACGTCGATCACGCCGCCCGAAAAATCGGTTCCGACGGAATCCATGCGGGCGAGGTTGGGATAGAGATCTTCCCTGAGCCCGTCGATCTGAACGAGCCGGCTGTCGAGCCCGCCTTCGGAAGGATTGCTCTCCTCCGCAGGCGTTTTCTTTTTACAACCGACGGACGACAACGCGAGAACGACCGCGACTGCCAATACCAAAAACTTTTTCATAGACCTTTCTCCTTATTGCGCTTCGGAAAGGGCTTCGAGCCAGTTTCCGAGAATGATTCTTTCCGCTGCGAAAGCGTCTTCGTCGTCCGACCACTTCGCGACGTGTGTCGTCGTGCGGCGGATAAGATCGTTGACCGCGTCCGTTCCGACGATTTTTTCCAGCATGCAGAAAGCCTGATAATCTTCGATGCCGTCCCGTATGGATTCGAGACGGAGAGACCCGACGGGCAGGTCGCTCCCCACCTTGTTTCCGGGATAAATGAGTTGCCCGTTGCCGTAGGTGATCTGACCGGGCGCCCATTCGTTGGCGCAGGCATTCCAGCCGTCGTCTTTCCAGTAATTGACGCTCCAATAGAGCAGCCCCTGCACGCCGTTGAGTTTCTGCTGCCAGAAGAGCACGCGGTAGGCGACTCCCGGTTCCGTCGTGTTGAAGGTGATGTAGGGATTGCTCGGCTGGGAGGTGACGTACCACCACCCCTCCGCGCCGTCCGTTTCTTTCATCTGCCGGATCCGTTTGGGATAACTGCCGAAGGCGGCGTCGAGATCTCCCTCGATCCCCTCCTTATACAGGCACTTCCCGCCCGTGATCCCGGCGTATTCTCTCAGCGTAGTGTAAGCGTACGTTTTGGGCACCCAGATCCTGATATAGGGGCGCATATACTCGATCCAATCCGTCTCGTCGTCGATCCAGTCGTCGGTGAAGAAGGGGGAAAGCTGACGGTAGCCGGGGAAACATTCCTCCAGCCACTCGCCGTACATCCTGATCCAGTCGAGTTTATAGAGTTCGTTGGGATTCGGCTCGTCCACGAGGTAGAAATACCCCTTTTCCAGCCACTCCGCCTTCTGCGACAACTTTTCGTACGCCGCCGTCATCGCGCCCTTGATCTGCGCGTCCGTCTTGCCGGACTCTTTGTTGTATTTAAAACCGAGGATATTGAAGGAATTGACTCGCGGATCGTCGAGATAGGCGTCCACCCTTCCGTCCGAAAGGGCGTAGGGCAGATCGTACGCGTTGACGCGGTTGGATAGAAGATAATCGTACACGTCGGCGTAATCCATCCCGTACAGGAAGTTCTTATCGATCCACATCGCCGTGCGACACTCGGTGTCGTCCGAAAGTTCGTAATTCCATACCTTCAGATATACTTCGGCAATTTTTAACTGTTTTCCGTCCTCGCCGAGGATCTCGAGCGTGGTTTTGTAATCGCCCGCAGGGGTCGAGGACTCCGTCTGCGCCTGCAGAACGAACCCGCAGGACGTATTTTTTTCTACCGTGAAACTCTGATTTTCTTTGACTTGCGGCAGGGCGTCCGGCACTTGCTCGGCGCTGCCGTTATATTCCATTTCAAAATAAACCTGATAATACAACGTGACGGGAACGGTCGCTCCGCTTTCGGAAAGGAAGTTCTCCGCCTTCACGCGGAAGGTCTTGTCCTCCGTCTCCGACGACAGAAAGAACTGACAGTTCTCCTTTTCGTTTTTCGCCGCGTACAACCGATAACTGTCTCTTCCCGTACCGGTCAGGTCCGACTTCACCGTCTTTGCGAAGGAGTGGTCGAACCACAGGGATAACGAAGGATCCTCGTCCTTCGCGATCTTCTTCTCGTAAACGAGAGGCTCTTCGGCATATTTTTCATACACGGTCTTTTCTTCCGCGGGAAGGGACTCCCCCTCGGAGGAAGAGGAAGTTTCCTTCCCCTTTCCCCCGCAGGAAGCCGCCGCGAAAAGCATCGCGCATGAAAGCAAACCCGATAAAATTCTCTTTGCTTTCATCATACTTCGTTTTAGTTGTTCCTTTTACCCGGCTCCGTTCCGATCAGAAACCCCAGTCGGTGATAACGACGTCGTAGGTCATAGCGTTACCGTTGGGCGACAGAAGAACTCCCGGGAACACGCCGCCCGCACCGCAGACGAACTGAGCGCCGATAAACTGAGAGAAGAGATCTCTGGAAGCCGGCCAAGTCTGCGTAGTAATCTCGCTGTTTGCGATCAAATCCGCATAATAGTCTCTCGACTTCGCGTCTTCGATATCAATTAACGTG
>CAMAJQ010000211.1 GCA_945835865.1 uncultured Clostridia bacterium | reverse complement strand
GGCGTGCATTCTCTTGCGTGAAGTTCCACCCGCGTGCGTTGTGATCATGTTTCCCTTCTCATCCTTGTCGAACATGACGCCGAGAGAAGAAAGCCAGCGGATGGCTTCGGGCGCCTCGCAGACGAGCATTCTGAGAAGTTCGGGCTTAGCGGCAAAATGACCTCCGCCGAAAGCGTCGAGATAATGGATCGCAGGGCTGTCGTTTTCTTTATCTGCCGCCTGGATTCCGCCTTCTGCCATCATGGTATTGGCATCGCCGATACGGAGTTTTGTGACGACGGTGACCTTTGCGCCCGCTTCGTGCGCCATAATCGCAGCGGAAGAGCCTGCGCCGCCCCCTCCGATAACGAGGACGTCCGTTTCCAGATCGGGATGCTCAAGGTCAATTTTGATCCCGTGCACGCGCGATCTGCCTTGCAGGAGTCCGGCAAGTTCGTGAAGAACCTTGTCTCCTTTGTTCGGACCGACCTGCAGCAATTCGTATGCCGATTGAATATAATCGGGGTGATTTTCCTGCAGATCGGCATCTTTTTCTTCCGCAGACATTCTCGGAAAAAGAGATTTCATTCTGCTTTCTCTCGTCTCTTCGACTTTTTTCATCGATTGCAGTTGTTCATCCGTATATCGATACATCTCTTTTTCCTCACTTTTCGATTTCTCTTTCATTATAAAGTTCTTTCATTTCGGAAATCGGTTTGTTCATGATATCTTCCATGATTTTGTCAAAATCACCCCTCTCGATCTCCGATACCCTTTTTTCCAGATGCCCGCACTCCGGTGCAAGGTATTTGCCGTAGAGCCTTCTTGCAAGTTCTGCGACCTGAGGATGGGAGATCCCTGCGGGGCAGCGCGAGGAACAGACTCCGCACATGACGCAGTCAAAGGATTCTTCGGCGCATTTCCGATATTCTCCGCGCTGAGCGTATGCGATATATTGCATGACGTTCAGTCCCTGCGTACAGGCTTTCGTACAGGCGTTACACCCGATACAACTGTAAATCTCGGGATACAACTGCATCATGATCTGTTCGGTCGGTTTGATTTTTTCGATATCGTAAACCTGTTTGACGAGGGGAAAGAACGGAAGGGTGGCAACGTACATTCCCTCCTCCACCTGTTGCTGACAAGCAAGGCAGGTTTTCAGTTCCTGTTTGCCCTTGATTCTGTAAATGGTTGCACAGGCGCCGCAGAATCCGTTCCGGCAGCCGCAACCGCGTACCAGTCGGTAGCCCGCGTATTCCATCGCCTTCATGATCGTCAGGCTTTCGGGCACCTCGTATCTTTTTCCGAAAAAATATACGTTGACTTTGTTTTCCATTTCGTTATCTCCTGCTTCAGTATTCGTCGGGAAGTTCGTCGAGTTCGTCCATGCGGAAAACGGGACCGTCTTTACAGACGAATTTATCGCCGACGTTACATCTCCCGCATTTCCCGATGCCGCATTTCATGCGGAGTTCGAGTGTCGTATAAACCCTCTCTTTGGAAAACCCAAGTTCGAGAAGCCCTGCGAGAGTAAATTTGATCATGATGGGAGGACCGCAGAGAACCGCTGTCATCGTCGGATCGAGCCCGAGTTCTTTCACGTAGGCGGGGACGAAACCGACGTGTCCCTCCCAGCCTTCCTGCGGACGGTCGATGGTGAGATAGACTTCGAAATCGGGTTCGTTCATCCACTCGTTCCGGATTTCTTCGATATCGACGAGGTCGTCTTTGCTTCTCGCTCCGTACACGACGACGACTTTACCGTAATTCTTCCGGTAATGACGAACGTAATTGATCACGCTGCGTAAAGGAGCAAGTCCGATTCCTCCGGCGATGAATAGCATATCCTTCCCTTTGAAATCGTCTTCGACGGGAAAACTTTTGCCGTAAGGGCCGCGGACGGTGATTTCCTGACCTTCCTCGATCGAATGGATGACTTCGGTTACGCAACCGCATTTTTTTATGGAAAACTCCATAAATTCTTCGTTCGTCGGAGAGGACGTAATGGAAAACATACATTCTCCTACTCCAGGAATCGATACCATAGCACATTGCCCGGGCATATGTCTGAATAATTTTTTCCCGTCTCTTCCGACCACGCGGAAAGTCTTGACGTCCGGCGTATCCTTCCTGACGTCCGTCACAACGCCGATATAGGGCATCAGATTTTCGGCAATCATTTCTTTTCACCTCCGATCTTTCTGATCACTTTGACGATGTTCAGTCGCTGCGGACATTTGTCGACGCATCTTCCGCACCCGACGCAGGAATATGATCCGTATTGAGACGGATAATAAACGAGTTTATGCATAAATCGCTGACGGAATCTCTGCATCTGGGTCGTTCTCGGATTCGCTCCTGCCATCTGTGTGAAATCGGAATACATGCAGGAATCCCAACAGCGGAAACGCAGAACGTCCCGGTCTGTTTTAAAGTCGCGGATATCGAAACATTGACAGGTCGGGCAGACGAAGGTGCAGGCGCCGCACCCGAGACAGGATTCCGAAAGATCGTTCCATGCCGGATCGGAAAAGAGTTCATTCAGATGATCCGGCGTAAAACGGGAAAGATCCAGATTGGCAAACGGAAGAAGTTTTATCTTTTCAGCCGTCTCTCCTCTCGTTTTTTCCGTTTCGGAAAAATCTGCTTTTTCTAAGATATCTCCTATATTTTCTAAAACTTTTTCCGCTTTCTCGCTCTTCGTTTCGATATAGAGATAATTCCCTTCAAACGCACAAACGGCGTCGCCGCCCGGGTTTGTCGCGTCGATTCCGAAAGCGCTGCAGAAACAGGAGTCCTTCGGATTGCCGCAGCATAAAGTAAAGATAACGGCTGCGTCTCTTCTGATTTTATAATAGGTGTCGACAGGTTCCTGAAGAAAAACGTTATCGAGCA
>CAMAJQ010000210.1 GCA_945835865.1 uncultured Clostridia bacterium | reverse complement strand
GATGCAAAAGGAAAAACTCGACGGTACGCCGGATATGCGTCCTTGATCTTTCCGCGTCGGAAACTCTCTTCTTCGGAAGGGAGTTTTTTTTGTGTCAAAATCCGTCGTGACCACCTCCCGAAAGCTTGTTTTTCGCTTCTTTTTCTTATTTTCGACTTTATTTCCCCCATAAAAATTTGATTCGTCAGACAAAAAAAATAAAAAAGTGGATAAAAGTGGTTGACAGTGGTCAAAAGATGGTATATAATAGAATCATCAAAGGAGCAAAGCCTATGTTTTCGGGAGAATACGCTCATCAGCTGGATGAGAAAAACAGAATACGGATTCCCGCGAAATACAAGGCGGAGCTCGGAGATAAGTACGTTTTCTGCAAGGGCGCGACGAAGTGCATCTACGTGATGCCGGTAGCGGCGTTCGAAAAAGAAGCGGAAAAGTTTTCCGCCATCTCCCTGTTCGACGAAGAAGCGCAGGACGCGCTTTCCGAATTTATGGCGTCCTTCTTCCCGGCGGAAGAGGACAAGCAGGGCAGAGTCATTCTTCCTCCCGCGCTCAGGGAATACGCGGAGATCGACAAGAACGTCGTCACGGTGGGCGCGTTCAACAAACTCGAGATCTGGAGCGAAGAAGTCCGCGAGGCGAAGAGAAAGGAAAAGACTTTCCGCGAGAGACTGAAAATCCTTGCCGACAGGACGAAGTAAAATGGAATTCTGCCACGTTCCCGTCATGCTGGAAGAGTGCATGCAGGGGTTGAAACTGAGACAAGACGGCGTTTATTTCGACGGAACCCTCGGCGGCGCGGGGCATTCGGGAGAGATCCTGAAGCGGACGAGCCCTTCGGGGAGGCTGATCGCCACCGATCTCGATCCCGAAGCGATCGCGAACGCCGAAAAAAAACTCGCTCCGTTTTCGGGCAGATTCAGACTGTTTCACGCCAATTACAAAAATTTTTCTTCCGTTGCGGAAGACGCGGGGATCGAAGGGTTCGACGGAGCGCTTCTCGACCTCGGCGTCTCGAGTTATCAGCTCGATAACCGGGAGAGAGGATTTTCCTATATGGCGACGGATTCCCGTCTCGATATGCGGATGGATCCCGGGCAGAGGAAGAGCGCGTGGGAAGTCGTGAACACGTACGACAGAAAAAAACTGAGTTATATCCTCGCGACTTACGGCGAAGAAAAATTTGCGGAGAACATCGCGAAGAACATCGTGGAAGAACGTAAGTTCCGCACGATCGACACCACGGGACAACTGTGCGGGATCGTGGACAGGAGCATTCCATATAAATTCAAACAGGGCGGGCATCCCGCCAAAAAGACTTTTCAGGCGATCCGCATCGAAGTCAACGAAGAACTCGACGGATTGGGCGAGTGTTTAAGGGATATCGTAAAAGGATTGAAACCGGGCGGGAGAATTGCCGTCATGACCTTTCATTCGCTGGAAGACCGTATCGTCAAACAGACCTTTCAGGATCTTGCGACGGCTTGCGTATGCGACAAACGCCTGCCCGTCTGCGTATGCGGCAGAAAGAAAAAAGTCGAACTTGTCAACAAAAAACCGATCGTAGCGGACGAAGAGGAATGTTTGAGCAATCCCCGCGCGAAAAGCGCGAAACTCAGGATTGCCGAAAAAATCCGACTCTTCGACGGAGAAAAATAAAAAACGGGAAATAATTTCAAAGGAGAGGGAATAATGTATAATAACGGACAGACGGAACTGCTTGAAAAGACGGAAGAAACGACCGACGCGCGTCAGTGCGAGCGGAATACGATGAGAAGCAATCTCGATAAAATTCTGAATTACGAAAAATACCGCGGAAATAATCTGCCGCAAAATACGGCGAACGGCAGGACGTACGCAGGGACGACTACGGTCAAAAAAGCGTACATGACCCCTACGGTGGAGTACGTCCCCTCCAATCCTTTCCGGGAGAGCGGGGAGAACGCCGCTCTCGATTCCGCACGTGTTGCCGCCGCGCCCGTAAAGGAGAGCGAGGATCTCAAGCCGAGTTCTACCACCATGCAGTTTTCCATGAAGGAAAGCACGGATATCTACGAGGAGATCCGTCCGAAAAACGACGAAGAAAAGGATTATAAGATCAACACGAAGGGAAAGGTTCTCATTGCCGTGTACGCCATCGTGGTGCTCACCGTCTTCTCTCTGATCCTGCTCAATTCCAGAATGCTCCGCAACCTCGACCGTTCGATCGAGTCGTACGCGAGCAGAGTGGAAACCCTGACGGAAGAGTATGCGGAAGCAAAGGGAGAACTCGATTTCGTATCGAGCGACGAGACCATCCTTTCCAAAGCGGAAGAAATGGGTATGACGCAAGGTTAAGAGGTCTGATATTATTCGGAAAAACGGAATAAGGATTTTACGAAAGAGGTTATTCGCGACGGTGCTCGCGGTAACCTTTCTTTTTTTGTCCGTGTCGGTCAGGGTGTTTTTCGTGCAGATCGTGGACGGGCGGGAATTTCAGTCCCGTGCGATCGATCAGTGGACGAGAGAACTTCCGCTTGTGGCGAAGAGAGGGGATATCTGCGACAGAAACGGGGTCGTTCTCGCGGGGAGCGAGAGGTCTTTTTCCGTTTTCGTCCGCCCGCGCATGGTGAAAAACGCAGATCTCGTCGCGGAAACGCTCGGGGAGATCCTCGGGGTGGACGCTCTCGTTCTGAAAGAAAAAATATCCTCCGATTCGTCTTCCGTCGTCACGGTGGCGAGAAGGATCGGCAAGGAACAACTCGACAAGATCCTTTCCCGCGGGCTGAGCGGAGTGTATTACGGAGAAGATTCTACCCGCGTTTATCCCTTCGGACAACTTTTGTGCCGCGTTCTCGGCTATACTTCCGTCGACGGAAGAGGACAGAGCGGGCTGGAAAGTT
>CAMAJQ010000209.1 GCA_945835865.1 uncultured Clostridia bacterium | reverse complement strand
CTGACGGGTGATGGAAGACAATCCTTCCCTTTCGATTTTTTCAAAGTCCATAAAAGTTCTCGCTCCCGAAACGGCACACGCGCCGCAGCGGATGAAATCCGCCGCGTTTTCCGGCGTGATTCCGCCCGAGGGAATGAGGTTGACTTCGGGGAAAACCATTTTCAGGTTCGTCATATATTTCGGTCCGCCGAGCGCGCCCGGAAAGATCTTGACCATCGCCGCCCCTTTTCTCATTGCGGTAAAAACCTCCGTTGCACTGAACGCCCCGCTGTACACGGGCACGTTGTAGCGATTACAGACGTCGATCACGTCTTCGATGACGCACGGATTGACGATGACGCTTCCTCCGTGCAGAATGACCTCTCTCGCCGAAGAGGCGTCGAGCACCGTTCCGGCGGCAACCAGCAACCGGTCGCCGAAGTGCGAAGAGATCGCCTCTACCGCTTCCAGCACGCCGGGCGTCGTCATCGTCACTTCCACGATTCTCGCCCCTCCGTCGTACATCGCCTGCGCATAGGCAATATAATCGTCCTTCCGATGTAATTTGATGCAGGGCAGAACGCCGCACGCCTTGGTCTGTGCGATCGCAAATTCCTTCAGAGACATTCCATTTCTTTCCATTCCGTTATACCATCCTTCTTCCTTTTTTTCGTTTCCTCTCAGAGTTTGATCTTGGCGATCATCTTTCCCACCCTGCACGGAACTCCGTCGCAAACGCACGGCTGATGCGCGTCCTCGGGAAAAACGATCATAAAATCTCCCTTTTCCAACGGGACGAAAACGCCTTCTCCCGTCAGTTGCAGAGTATCCTTTTCTTCCGAGTATCCGGTCTTCGTCATGTTTTCCGTCCGGGCATATCCGATCCTTTCCCTCCCGTACGCCACGAAGTGGATATCCGCGTATCTCTCGTGCGCCTCGAAAGGACATTCTTCCGCCGGTCTGGTGACAATCGGTCTGACCTTGACGAGCGTTTCACCGTCGGAGAGCACGATATCTCCCTTCTGCAGTTCCTCCTCGCCGACGGTCGCGAAATACTCGAGGGCAAGGCGGAATTTTTCTCCGAGCCCTCCGTATCTTTCTCTGTCCCTGATATTTCCGACGATCATCTCTGTACCCTCCCCGACGTATTGCCGCTCATCAGAGAATAGACTTCTCCGATATCGGTGAGGTTGAAATCTCCCCGGACGGTCTGTTTCAGCGCGGACGCGGCTACGGCGAACTCTCCCGTCTTCGCAAGTCCGAACCCGCTGAGGATACCGTAAATCATTCCCGCCGCAAAGGACGCTCCGCCGCCCCCTCTGTCCACGAGCCGGATATCGTACGTCGAAGTATGATAAAACTCCTTTCCGTCGTACAGCAGCGCCGACCAACCGTTGTCCGAAGCCGAATAACTCTGCCGCAAGGTCGATCCGATATATGAAAACCCGAATTTCTCTTTCATTGCGCGGAAGGTCTTCCGATACCCTTCAACGTCAAGCGCCGCCTTGTTGACGTCCGTATTTTCCGTCCGAAAACCGAGCACTTTTTCCGCGTCCTCCTCGTTGCCGATACATACGTCGACGTATTGCATCAGCGGGATCATGACGCTTTGCGCTTTCTCGGGAGACCAGAGTTTACTCCGGTAATTGAGATCGACGCTCACCTTCGCGCCGTATTTTTTCGCCGTCTGCATTGCGACCTTCACCGTCTGAGCCGCGTTGTCGCTGATTGCAGGGGTGATCCCCGCGACGTGAAACCAATCCGCGTCCCTGAAAATACCGTCGAAATCGAAATCGTCCGGGGTCGCTTCCGCCATAGCGGAGTGCTTTCGGTCGTATAGAACGTAAGACGGTCTCATCGAGGCTCCGTTCTCATAAAAATTCAGCCCCATTCTCTCGCCTCCCACGGCGATAAAAGAGGTATCTACTCCCTGTGCGCGCAGTTTTCTCACGGCGTTTCTTCCGAGCGGATTGTCCGGCAGTTTCGTCACGTACCGGCTCTCCGCGCCGAACCGCGCGAGAGACGCCGCGACGATGGACTCGTCTCCCCCGTAATAAGCCTCGAATTCTTCCGCCTGCTCGATCCGAAGGTTGCCCTTCGGCATCAGTCTTATCATCATTTCGCCGAGCGTTACGACTCTCATAATTTCCTTTTTCTCCTTTTCCGTTAGGTTTTCCCGTATTGATTCAGATAATAATCTCTGCCCGCTTTGACGTACCGTTCGGGCACGCGGTTAAATTGCCCCGCCGCAAGAACGTCGAGATAGATCCCGCAACTCTTTTCCACGACGAAACAGCACAATTCGGCGTCCGCAAGCGTCCGCCCCATACAGACGGGGCCGTGATTGCGTATCAGCAAGGCGTTGGCTTCCGTGAGCGCGCTCACGGCGATCCTGCCGAGCCCGACGTGATCGTGCGAAGGGACGAACTTCTCCGTCAAAGGGATCTCTCCGCCGACGACCTGACACATCTCTTCGGAGATCACGGGCACGCCGCCCTCCCTCGCGCAGACCGCCATCGCCTTTGGCGAATGAGTGTGCACGACGGCACCCACGTCCGCACGGGCGTTCAGGATCCCGCGGTGGATCTCCCTTTCGCTCGTGGGAAGACGGTGCCCCGAAAGTACTTCCCCTCCGGGAGAAAGCACAACCATATCATCCGCCGTCATCTCCTCGTAAGCGACCCTCGAAGGAGTGATCAGGATATTTCCGTCGGGCAGCCGCACGCTGACGTTTCCCCACGTCCCAAGCAGCAATCCGCTCTTTTTCAACCTCAGACAGGAGGCGATTATCTCTTCCGAAAGATTTTCGTAACCCTTCATAAGCTCCTCTTTTCGTTTTGCGTTATCGATTACGCAAATGATAACACAATTCAGCTGGTTTGTCAATACTTTTCCGAAAAAAAATAAAAAAAT
>CAMAJQ010000208.1 GCA_945835865.1 uncultured Clostridia bacterium | reverse complement strand
ACGACGCTTATCAGGTCGGCGAGTTCGCCCGATCTCATATTGTAGTCGGCAAGTTCCTTTTCGATTTTCGCGACGGTCGTAAGACCGCGCTGGGCAAAATCTCCCGCAACTTTGAGTATGTAACGGAAGCCGATGGCAGACCCTTTCAGATCGACGCAGTATTTGACGATCATCAGCATGGCTTCCGGACGGATGGAATAATCTTCCATCAGGGAAAAATAAGCGGAATACTCGTTGGTGGTGATCATGCGGTCGGGAATGAGAACCTGAAGGGATTTGTTGAACTGCGTGTATTTTTCGGTATTGAATCTGCGGTGTTGCGCAGAGCCGACGGGGAGGTAACGGACGAGAAGGGGATCTTCGGACAGTACGCTGACCAGACCGAAATCCTCCCAGAAACGGAAGCAGTCGAGCAGTGTCCCCTCGTCGATGCGGAGAATTTCGGCAAAGCGTCCGGGGGTAACGTCTTCTTTCCCCGACGAGCACAGATACAAACCGTACAGATAGACCCGGACGCAGTCTCCGTTGGCCTCGGGAAGATAAGAAAGGATAAACCGGTTGTCGACCGAAGTGGACCGTTTTTCCGAATATTCGTCGGAAAAGGTACAGAATGACATGAAAACCACCGTCGGCACGGGAAAACGGATCGCCGTTTCGCGCCGCCTTTGAAATGAATGATTTAATCTTATTACATTTTGACGAAAAAATCAAGATTTCCGAAAGGCAAAACGGAAAAATTCATGAAAATTTGAGAAAAAAGCAAAATTGCCCCTTATATTTCTCGCAATATTTTCCGAAAAGGTGTATAATAGAAAAAAGTATTGTAAAATGCGGGCGAAGGAAAGTCCGTTTGCGGGTGCGCCGATGATTCACTTATCCAAATTCTATACCCCCGTTTCTCTTTGGGAAGGCTTCGATTCCGGGCTTCCGCTTTTGCCGAGCAAGCTCAGTGAAATGCGGTACGACAATATCTGTTACGGCGAGTACTGCTTTTCCGGCAGAAAGACGGAGAAGGGGAGAGTCAGGATTTTCGGAGTTTTCGTCGTGCCGGACGACGGAAAGAAACACGACGCCATATTGTTTATCCCCGATCTGACCGACCGCAACAGTTACGACGCCATCAACGAGTACGTCAAACTCGGGTACGCCGTTCTCTCCGTTGATCTATACGGAAAGCGGGAAGGCGTTGAAAACTATACCGTTTATCCCGAGGATATTCCGTACGCCAACTACGAACTGCGCGGCAGGGCAATGGATTACGTCGACAAAAGCGCAAGAGAGACGAGTTGGTACGAATGGGTCGCCGTTGAAAAATACGCTCTGCGTTTTCTCGAGGGGATGCCGAACGTCGGAAAAATCGGCGTTCTGTCCGTAAAAAACGGAGCCAACGTTGCCTGGCAACTCATTGCGACGGAAAAAAACGTTGCGGCGAGCGTCATGATGTTCGGCGCCGGCTGGGCGGCATACCGCGGCATTCCGAGATATTCGGAAAAAGATATCAACATGGATGAAGAGAGAAGGAAATTCATCGCTGCCGTCGACGCTCACGCTTACGCGCAGTACGCAGGCTGTCCCGTTCTTTTTCTTTCTTCTACCAATAACGCGGAGTTCGATTGCGATCGCGCGTGCGACACGCTTTCGAGGATCAATCCGGAAACCGAATATTATTTCAATTTTGCTCCGTCGTACGACGGATATCTCGATACTTACTGCAAAAAGGATATCGAACTTTTCTTCAATCGGTATCTCCGGGAGGGGAAGGAGAGTTTTCCCGCATGTCCCGAAGTAACCGTCGAACAGGAGGGCAGTCTTCTCCGTCTCAATCTCGCATACGACGGAAGTCAGCGGGTCGACGAGTGCAAGATGTACGTCAACGAGGGTGTGATCGAATCCGCTCTGCGCAACTGGTATCTGTGCGAAGAGACGGACGCGGAGGCAGGAAGGAAAGAGTTTCAGTACGTCGTCGGCGGCAATGCGAAACAGATTTTCGCCTTCGCCGTCGTGCGGTATAAAAGCGGTTTTTCGGTCAGCTCGCGTATCGTCTGCAAGAAAATCGACGAAGTGGCTCCCCGCCGTGCGAATATTCTCTATTCGGGGAAATACGGACTGGAAGGAATTGCTTTTTACGATAAAAACGCGACGGATAAAAAGATTTTCGTATCCCCGTCCGACCTGATCCAACGGGTAGAGGGACCGGAAGGCATATACGGCGCCTATTCGCAGTGCGGGCTGATCTCCTATAAATTCGGCGAACCGGGGTGTTTCTTCAATGAAAACTCCATTCTGAAAATGGACGTGTACTGTGCGGAATTCTGCGTGCTGAATCTCGTCCTGATGGCGAAAACGGAAAACGGGACCGGGGAGTTTATCTATTCCACGGAGATAAAACCCCGCGCGATCTGGCAGAACGTCATCGTGAACGCCGTCGATTTCAAATCGGTGGACGGCATGGGGATCAGAAAATTCGAAAACGTATTCGCTCTGCGGATCGAATCGGACAGCAAATACGCCGTGAACAATATTCTTTTGATCTGACGGAAAAGGAAGAGAAATGGACGGAACGGTATTCGACAGGTCCGGATTACTCGGACAGCAAAAAGACGATCGGTCGGACAGATTTCTCAACGTTCTTCTGACGGTCGTAATCATATTTCTGTGTTTCGTATTTTTCGTCAAGTTCGTATGGTTCGAACCCGTTCTCGTGGACGGAAGTTCCATGAATAAGACCATATCGGACGGAGACGTCCTCATCATGGACAAACTCTCTTCGTACGGGTACGGGGATATCGTCATCCTGAAGATCGACGACAAGACAAATTACGTCAAGAGGATCGTCGGACTGCCGGGAGACACGATCCGCAACGACGCGGAGGGGAAGGTCTACCGGATCTCCCCC
>CAMAJQ010000207.1 GCA_945835865.1 uncultured Clostridia bacterium | reverse complement strand
AGCGATCAGGGCGCCCGCTGCAAGCGGGATTCCGATCACGGTATAAAAGAACGCCCAGAAAAGATTCTGATGAATAATCCTCAACGTTGCACGACTCAGTCTGATCGCCGCAGGGACGTCCGACAATCTGCTCTTCATCAGAACGACGTCCGCGGCGTCGATTGCGACGTCTGCCCCCGCGCCGATCGCGATACCGATATCGGCACTCGTCAGGGCTGGCGCGTCGTTAATACCATCCCCGACCATGGCAACGTTCCCCTCTTTGGCGAATTCGCGAACGAACTTTTCCTTGCCGTCGGGCAATACTCCTGCAATTACCTCGTCGACGCCCGCCTTTTTTCCGACGGTTTTTGCCGTACGTTCGTTGTCTCCCGTCAGCATAATGACCCGGATTCCCATGTTTTTCAATTCCGAAATTGCTTTCGGACTATCTTCTTTTACGGTATCGGCAACGGCAATGATGCCGAGCAATCTTTCTTCTTCTGCGAAAACCAAGGGTGTTTTCCCCTCTTCGGATAAACATTCAGCCCGTATCTTCATCTCGTCGGAAAGCAACACTTTGCCGCTCATAAAAGAGAAACTTCCCCCCGAAACGCTTTTCCCGCATAGAATCCCCGTCAGCCCGTTTCCGGGAAGAGCCTCGAAGTTTTCCGCCTGTCCGGTTCGTACACCTTCTTCTTCCGCCTTCCGATTGATTGCTTTCGCTATCGGGTGTTCGCTCTTTTTTTCCAATGCAAAAGCAACGGACAACAATTCCCGTTCCGTCACGCCATCTGCAGGAATCAGATCGGTGACCGTAGGATTTCCCGATGTGACCGTCCCCGTCTTATCGAGAACGACGATCTGCGTTTTCCCCGTCTTCTCAAGTGAAACGGCTGTCTTAAAGAGGATTCCTTGTTTTGCCCCGACTCCGTTCCCGACCATGATGGCGACGGGCGTCGCAAGACCGAGCGCACAGGGGCAACTGATGACGAGCACGGAAATCCCCCTTGCAAGCGCATAGCCGAACGTCTGACCGACGATCAGCCAGACGACGACGGTTACGAGGGCAATCCCCATCACGGCAGGAACGAAAATTCCGGAAACTTTATCTGCAATTTTTGCGATAGGCGCTTTCGTCGCGGCGGCGTCTCCGACCATGCGGATGATCTGGGACAGAGTCGTTTCCTCCCCCACTCTCGTCGCCTCACAGCGCAGAAATCCTGTAAGATTGAGCGTCCCTGCCGATACGGACGCCCCGACTTCCTTTTCAACGGGAATACTCTCCCCCGTCAGAGACGACTCGTCCGCCGCGCTGTTTCCTCCGACGACGATTCCGTCCGCCGGAACGTGTTCCCCGGGATGCACGAGAAATACGTCGCCGACCCTCATCTCTTCGATGGGAAGAAGGATTTCCTCTCCATCCCTTTCCACTTTCGCCGTTTCAGGATAAAGCTTTATCAGACTCTTCAATGCGTTGGTCGTCTTCCCCTTCGAGATTGCTTCGAGCCATTTCCCAAGGGTGATCAGCGACAAAATCATGGCGGCAGATTCAAAATAAAACTCTTCCATATACGCCATAACTGCTTCCATATCCCCTTTCACCTGCGCGTCCGTCATGGCAAACAGTGCAAACGTACTGTAAAGAAACGCCGCCGCAGAACCGAGAGCAACCAGCGTATCCATATTCGGCGCGCGACGGAAAAGAGCCCGAAACCCGCTTAAAAAAAACTTTTGATTGAGTATCATGATCGTTGCCGAGAGGATCAGTTGAAGCAACCCCATTGCAACGTGATTCCCGTCGAAAAAGGGAGGTAGCGGCCATTGCCACATCATATGCCCCATCGAGACGTACATCAGAAGGATCAGAAATCCGAGCGATAGGAAAAACCTTTTTTTCAGTCCGGCGATCTCTTTTCTCTGCGCATCGTCCTCTTCAGACCTGTTTTTCGAATTCTCTTTGTTTTTTCCCTGAAGGGAAGCACCGTATCCCGCTTTTCGTACGGCGTCAACGACGGTTTCGGGGGAAACGTTTCCCTCGACGCCCATCGTTCCCGTCAAAAAATTGACCGAACAGGATGTCACGCCTTCAATTTCCTTCACTGCCTTTTCGACACGGGCAGAGCAGGCAGCGCAACTCATTCCCGTAACCGTATATTTCTCCATATTGCTCCTTTCATTTCATCAGTTTCTGCAAGGTAATCAAAAGATCGTCGATCACCTCGTCTTTGCCGTTGCGGATATCTTCAACCACGCAACTTCGGATATGGCTTGATAACAATTCCCTGTTGAAAGCATTGATCGCCGCGTTGACTGCAGCGGATTGAACGAGAACGTCCGTACAATAGGCGTCTCTCTCGATCATTCGCCGTATCCCGCCCACCTGACCTTCGATCCTGTTCAGACGTGAGATGAGTTTTTTCTTCTCCTCGTCGTTCCGGAGCTTACTCTTCCCAGAGCAGCATTCCCTTTTTTCCATGATTTATACCGATCCTTTTTATTTTATTTCCTTCCTTCGCGCGGTTGCGCTCAGACGAAATCGACTTTTTGTTTATCAATTATATACCCCCATGGGGTATTTGTCAAGCAAAAAAGAGCACCAAAAAAGAAAATAAAAAAAATCCTGATTTCAGGGTGATTTTGCTTGAAAAAATTTTAAGAATATAGTATAATGTTTAACGTTGACATCAGCGAGGTGTAGCGCAGTTTGGTAGCGCGCTTGGTTCGGGACCAAGAGGCCGTGGGTTCAAGTCCCGTCACCTCGACCATAAAGAAACCATAATATTGATACGAAAAATATCGGTATTATGGCTTTTTTATTGAAAAAAGTGGGGGTTGCCCTTTTGCGTGGGTTTTATAACAAAAATACAGGCTTGCCGGGATAAATTTCATCCTTGCAAGCCGTTTTTCTTTTTGTCCTCTA
>CAMAJQ010000206.1 GCA_945835865.1 uncultured Clostridia bacterium | reverse complement strand
CCCTTTTTCTTCCCGCCGTGACGGCAAAATTTCCGCCGTTTCGGGGAAAGTGATTCCTTTTTTTTGAAATCCCGGAATAAAAACGGAAAATTTTTCTATCCGCTACGGAGATAATACGAGCAAACGGATTTTCCGAAAAAAACGAAAATTTACGAAAAAACATTGACAAAAAACAACCTAAGCATTATAATAAAGACGGACTGAACGCAGGGGAGGAGAAACCTCTTTCCCAAGCGAAAACCCAGCCGACAGGACGGTAGTTATGACGAACGATAAAGTTCCCGTATTCATTTTCGACTCGAGATGTTCCGATATGTTCACACACGTTCCCGAAGGGCCCACCATCACCCACCGCCACAATTTCTACGAGTTCGTTTTCGTTTCTTCGGGAGAGATCACGAACGTGCAGGACGACGGGTCTTTCGTCCTTACGTCGGGTGACATGATGCTCGTCACCCCTGCGCAGACACACCGTATTGTCATCGATAAGCCGACGCAGCGGAGAGATATCTGCATTTCCTCCGACCTTTTCCGTGAGGTTTGCTCCGTTATCGCTCCCGAGATATACCCCGATATGCTGGAATTCCGCTCGAAAATCTTTCACCCGAGTATTCAGACCATATCGGAAGTTGTGCGGAAACTCGACTATTACATCATCAAATCCGACAAGAACGACCGGGAATCGCGCGCTCTCGCCGTTTCCGTTTGCAGCGATCTCCTTTCCGATATGCTTTCAGACAAAAAGTTTATGCCCGAAAACGGTACGCCGAACTGGATCAACACCATCTTCACCCGTTTTCAGTACGCGGAAAAAGTCCGTCAGGGCTTATCCGCCATCATCGCCGACCTGAATTACAGCGAGATCTACATCAACCGCATCTTTAAAAAATACGCGGGGGTCAGCCTGAGCGCATATCTGAACGAAACGAGACTTTCTTTCGCTCAGAATTACCTGAGAACGACCAATATGAATGTCAATGAGATCTCAAACGTCCTCGGCTTTTCCTCCCCCTCCTTTTTCTTCAAAACCTTCCGCGCAAAGTACGGGATCACTCCGAAAGCGTACCGGGAACAGATCCTTCTCAATGCGGAAATCTCCGTCTGACAATCGAAAACCCCGCGGCATTCCGTTGCCGCGGGGTTTATCAATTGAAACGCAATTATTTTTTCTCAAACGCAATCATTTCTTCGCGTCCGCCGCTCTGATGACGGCGCATTCGTAGGGGCGATAGATCCCGGACGCTTTTTCCCCGTTCAGGTTGGACAAAACGACGTCTCCCTCACCTACTTCAAGAACGCTCTCTTTGCCGAAATTCGTCACCGCCCCGATGAGTTTCGTTTATAGAATAGCACCGATCGTGAAAAATAACGCAAAAATAAACTTATTTTATGGCAAAAATAAACCTGAGTTTCTGCCCCGGACAAGGTCGGTCCCCGGCAACGATCAGGTTTCGTCCATTCCTTTTTCCCGACGGATCTCCTTGACTTTCCTCTCGAAACCGTTGTCTTTCGGAAAGTAAAACTTCGTTCCGACGAGACTGTCGGGCAGATACTGCTGCCTGACGTAACCGCCGAAATCGTGAGGATAGAGATATTCCGCGCTCTTCGCCTTTGCTTCCCGGTCGGCGTAAACGGCGTTGCGGACGTGCATGGGAACGGTGTCGTCTTTGGTCGATTCCGCCGCCGCGCGCGCCCCGTCCATCGCGACCACGACCGAATTGGACTTCGGCGCTTCGCAGACGTAGATGATCGCCTCGCTCAGCGGGAGAAGTCCCTCGGGATATCCCATATTCTGAAAGGCGGTCAGCGCGCTCGTCGCGACGACGAGGGCGTTCGGATCCGCCATTCCGACGTCCTCCGCAGAATGAGCGATCAGTCTTCGCAGAATGAGAAGGGGATCGCATCCGCCGGAAATCAGCCTGTGCGCGTAATAGAGCGCGGCGTCGCTGTCGCTTCCCCGAAGCGATTTGCAGAAAGCGGAAAGCATATCGTAATAACTGTTTTCGTCATAGGAGAGCGCTTTGCGCTGAATCGATTGCTCGGCGTCCTTCAACGTGACGGTGATTTTGCCGTCGGCGTCCTCCGTCGACGTCAGCACGGCAAGTTCCAGGGCGTTGTACGCCGTGCGCATATCCCCCGCCGAGACGCGGGCGATGTGACCGTAAGCCTCTTCTTCCACCCTCACGTCGAGCATTCCGTAACCGCGCTTGCGGTCGGAAACCGCCCTTTTCAGCGCTTTGATCACGTCCTCCTCACGCAATCTCTTAAATTCGAACACGCGGCAGCGGGAGACGATCGCGGGGGTCATCGAAGCGTAAGGATTTTCCGTCGTGGAACCGATGAATATGATCGTCCCCTGCTCGACGGCGGGAAGAAGACTGTCCGACTGCGTTTTGCTGAAACGGTGACATTCGTCGAGGAGGAGATAAGTCTTCCTGCCGTAAAGTTTCAGGCTCTCTCTCGCGTCTTCCACCGCCTTCTTGACGTCCGCGACGCCGCTCGAAACGGCGTTCAGTTTGACGAAATTCCCGCTCGTGGAATTGGCGATGATGTTCGCGAGCGTGGTCTTTCCCGTTCCCGGAGGTCCCCAGAAGATGCAACTGCCCACCCGGTCTAAGGCGACGGCGCGACGGAGAAGACTTCCCTCTTCGAGAATCTGCGTCTGACCGATAAATTCCCGCAGGGACTGCGGTCTCATTCTTTCCGCCAGCGGCTTGTTGCCCGCCGACGAAGCGTTTTCGTTTGCTGCGTCAAACAGATCGTACATAATGAATCCCTTTTGTTCGTCGCGTTTCTCTTTTCGGAAAAGTTTTCTGAATCCCTTTCCGACGCGGCATAACTTTTGCGTTTTCCGAGTATTTATAAAATATGATCGTCCCTTCGTCTGAAAAGAAAAAAAACTTCCGTCT